>DATCMB010000019.1 GCA_036563615.1 Candidatus Binatia bacterium | reverse complement strand
GCCTGGCATGGCGTCAGCTCCTTTCCCGGGTCAGCAGCTCGGCGAGCCGCGCCGCCGGCTGCAGGAGATGAATCACGTCCGCCTCGCACGCCTCGTCGCTGCCGGGCCACGTGCGTCCGGGCAGCGCACGCCGGAAGGCGTCCAAGCGCTCGCGCAGCGGACCGCTTCGCGCGAGGCGCGCGATCTCGTAAGCGGCGGTCCACGCCCATCGGCCACGGCGCGTGCCCTGCTCGATCTCGGCGAGGCTCCGTTTCGGGCCGGAGGCGCGCAGCGACTTGCATGCCTCGCGGTGCTCGTGCGCGATGCGCGCAAGGCGGTGTACGAACGAGCGCGCCAGCGCGCTCGGTGCGTCTTCTGCGACACCGAAGCCCGGCAGCTCGCGCTCGTCGGCCGCGATCAAGGCGAGAATCTCGGCCACCATCGCGCCGACCACGTCGAGATCCCGCCAGCCGATCGACTCGCCGGCTAGCGCTAACGCATCCTTGCTCTTTCCCGACGAACGGCGGTGCGACTTGGCGAGGTGCTCGAGCTCGCCGGCCATCGCGGCGCCCGACGCGATCGGGTGATTCGCGGACACGACCGCGAGCCCCCCGGACACGCCCCATTCGGGGTTGTGCGCGACGAACGCGTCGAGCTCGCGCCGGATCTCGCGCGCGAAGCCGGGCAGCGCCGACCAAGCCCCGACGACGAACAGGTCGTCGCCGCCGGAGTAGATGAGCTGCGCCTTACCGGACCATGGCCGGTCCGGCTCGGCGAGCAGGTGCGCGACGTAGCCGCCGAAGAAGTAGGCGAGCGACTTCGAGAGGTTGGTGAGCCGCGAGATGGTGGTCAGGTCCTCCTCGCTGCCGTCGTCGCGGCGACGCACGAAGCCCCTGGCGAGCTTCTCGCCCATCGAATCGACGTCCATGCGCAGGACGCCGAGGCGCTCGACGCCCGTCGATTGCGCGGCGAGATCCTCGAAGGTTCCCTTCTCCCAGTGCCCCACCGAGCCCGCGAAGAGCATGACCACGGGCGCGTTGCCCTCGGGGATGAAGGTGGTCTCGTTCAGCGCGAAAACGACGTCGTCGGGCTCCGCCGTGGCGGAGCAGGTGGCTGCGTCTTGCTCGGTGACGACGTACGAAGCGCCCAGAACCGGGGGCATCGTCAGCACGAGCGGGCGCCGTTCCGACGATCTCAGTCTGCTGGCCAAGCGCTCGGCGCGCTCCGGGTCGCGCACGCGAAGAGCGGAGCGCGCGTACGGCAGCAGCCGCCCGAGATCCTCCAGATCTCGACACTCGCGGCACGCGCGCCGACTCTCGTCCGGGAGATCCGCGAGATCCGCGTCGAGCTGCCCACAGACGCGGCAGACGTCCTCGTTCTGCGGATCGCCGAGCGGCGCGAACACCTCGTCGTAGCGCTCGCGCCCGAGCCGCGACAGCCGGCGGTGGCGGCGCACGTGGAGATCCGCGGTGGCGTCGCGGAACGCCGCCGCCATGCGCTTCTCGACGAAGTCCTTGCCCGCGATGCGCGCAAGCCCGATCGCGAAGCCAAGGCGACCGCCGTAGGTCTTCTGCAAGCCGAGGTCGATCTCCTCGGCGAGGCTCGCTACGCGCTCCTCCGCCGCGGCGGGCAAGAGAAGCCACAGCTTGCCGCCGCCGACGAAGAGCGCGTTGGTCGGCGGCAGATCGAGCTCCGCCAAGAGACGGCTCGCGATCGCGTCGGACAGGATCTGCAGGAAGAACGACCGCCCCCGCAGCGCACGAGCCGCGTGCTTGGACACGATGGTGTAGAGGAAGCGCTGGATTCCGAAGAGGTCGCCGACCACCAGCAGGTAGCGCGGGTCCGCGCGATCACGAACGCGCTCGACGGTCACCTCGCCGGTGGCGAGAAGCTGCGCGGCGGAGGCGGCGGCGATGGCGCTCGCCGCACGGCTGTGCTCGAACAGCGACACGTCGCGCGGCGTGCAGTTCGTGGCCGCCGGGACGCACCAGGCGAAGCGCTCGTAGACGGCGAGAAACGAGGTCAGGAAGCGGCGGATGTCGCCGCCGTGTACCCGCGATGCCTCCGCGGCGAACTCCGCGAACAAGGCTGCATACTCGCGCACGGCCTCGGCCTGGCTCCGCGAGCGAGCCTCCTGCGGGAAGATCGTGCGGTCGAAGGAGAGCCGCCGCAGCGGGACCTCCCAGCCGGAAACCTCCTCATCGCACCCAACCTCCGCGAGCAACGGAACGAGGCGCGCTTGCTGAACGTGGCTCCAACCGCGGATGGACTCGTCGGGGTGGCCGCGATCCATGCCGGCCGACAAGCCGTCGGCTTCAGCAACCAGGTGATCGAACGCGCTGCTCGGCTTGTGGTGGCGCGCCGCCCAGCCCGCGACGTTCTGGTCGCCGCCGTCGCCGACCGAGGTCAGCCAGGGCAGATGGGTCTCGATGAACTGCCAGGTGTACGCCGCGTGGTGATACGCAGTTCTCGTGTATGTGTTCCCGGTCGCCTCGTCGGTCGCCTTCTCGGTCACCGCGAAGAGGTGCAGGTTGGCGAGCGAGCGGTAGCGCTCGGGGTCCGCCTCGGCGCGCTGTGCGAACTTGCCGACGTCGTGCAGCAGCGCGGCGAGCGCTGCCTGCCACACACGGTCGCGATGGGTAGCGGAGGGATCGGGGTTCACTGGGTTCTGGTTCGAGAGCTCTTTGTGGCGCACGCGCGACGCGCGCAACGGAAACGAGACGCCGACACTTTTGATTTTTTGCACGCTGCCTGTCAACGGTTATTGACGCACGCGAGTGAGACAGCGGCTGTCTCTAGTCCGGCCCGCCGGCTCCTTCGGTGTGTGCGCAGCCGCGACGGCGCTCACGCCACGTGCCAACACCCCACGTTGCCGCAGCGCGCGCGCTCCCGTAACGACACCCCATGCGCCAGGAGCTCGGCGAGATCGCGGTCCGCACCGGCGGGCGGGCGCTCTACGAGGTGACCGACGAGGTCGCCGGCTGGTTGCGCGGCGTCCGCGCCGAGCGCGGGCTCTTGACGCTGCTCGTGCGGCACACCTCGGCGAGCCTGCTCATCCAGGAAAACGCCGACCCCGACGTGCAGCGCGACCTCGAGACCTTCTTCACGCGCCTCGTCCCCGACGGCGACCGCGCCTTCGTGCACACCGCCGAAGGCCCGGACGACATGCCGTCGCACGTGCGCGCAGCGCTGACCCAGACCTCGCTGTCGATCCCGGTCGAGCGCGGTCGGATGCTGCTCGGCACGTGGCAGGGGATCTACCTGTGGGAGCACCGCCGCGCGCGCCACGAGCGGCGGATCGCTCTGCACTACCTCGGCGAGTAGACGCGCCCCGCGCGCGGCGCCGAACGCGCTGACCGAGCGCACGCAGCACCCACGCCGCGTGCGCTCGACCGGTGCGAGCGCACGAAGCCGCAGCGGCACCTGACGCCACCGCGGCTCGCCGCGTCAGCTCCCCTTCGCGCCCTGCTTCGACGAGTACTGGATGTACTTGCGCGACAGCGGCGAGAGGTCGTTGCGCCCGATCATCACCTCGATGATCGAGAAGCGCTCGCTGCGATCGGCGCGCTCGAGCGCCGCGAGCAGCTCGGGACCGGACGTGACGCGCTCCCCGTCGCCGCCCCACAGACGCGCGAGCTCGGCGTACGGCCACGACGGGATCTCGAGGATCGAGTGGCGCTTGACGACCGGACGGAAGATCCCCCAGCCGCCGTTGTTGGTCACGAGCACGATCGGACGCAGCCCGTAGCGCGGCGCGTGCGCGATCTCGGGACCGGTCATCTGGAACGCGCCGTCGCCGCACAGCAGGATCGGACGCTTGCCGGTGCCCATCTCGATGCCCATCGCGCCCGGCACGCCGAAGCCCATCGACGCATAGAAGCCCTGCGCGAAGTACGCGGCGCGACCGGCGACACGCACGTCGATGCCGGCGAACAGCATGTCGCCCGCTTCCGCGACGACGACGTAGCTCTTCCGCCGCTCGAGGAAGTGATTGAGAACCAGCAGCATCTCGGCGACGCGCATCGTGCCGCCACGCGCACGCGCGGACGGCGCCGCGCTCTTCGCGAAGCGCGCGTGCGCCGAGCCGCTCGCGCCGTTGCCCGCCGGCAGCGACGCGAGCCACGCGGGCGGCGGCGGCAGGTTGTCGTGGTACTCGACCTTCTCGCGATGCGGGCGCAGCTCCTCCTCGAGCAGCGCGCGCACGAAGTCCTTGAGCGCGACGTCGTTGTAGCTGTGGAAGCTCACGTCGACGCGGCGGTCGATGGCGCGGATCGAGCGCTCGGAAGCGAGCGGACGCCCCGCGCTGCCGATGTCGGTCGCGAGGCAGCCGAGGTCGAGGATCAGATCCGCTTGCTCGACGCGGCGACGGATCGCGACCGGGCTGTGCGGACCCATGTACACGCCCATGTGGAGCGGATGGTCCATCGGCACCGCGCCCTTCGACAGCATGGTCGTCAGCACCGGCGCGCCGAGCCGCTCGCAGAGCGTGATCACCTCCTTCTGCGCCTTGAAGCGGAAGGTCTCGATGCCGACCATCACGACCGGCTTCTGTGAGCGGTTGAGACGCTCCGCCGCGTCGCGCGCCGCCTCGCGCACCTTGTGCGGATTCGAGTGCGGCATCTCGAGCGGATGCTGCTCGAGCAGGCGCTTCGGCACCTCGATGACGCGATCGACCATGTCGCGGTGGATCTCGAGGTAGCCCGGACGCTGCTCCTGCCACATCGTGCGCACCACGCGGTCGATCTCCTCGGCCGCGGTGCGTGGATCCTGGATCACGGCCGCCGCCGCGGTGACCTCGCGGTAGATGTTGAGCTGCGACTCGATCGCGCGCGCCTGGTGGTGGATCAGCGTGCCGAACTTGCGCTCCTCGTCGCCCGGTCCGCCGCTGATCACCAGCACCGGCACGTGCTCCGCGTACGAGCCCGCGACCGCGTTGACCATGTTGTGCCCGCCCGCGCCGTACGTGACGCAGGCGACGCCGATCGAGCCGGTCGCGCGCGCGTAGCCGTCGGCCGCGAAGCCGACCGCCGGCTCGTGCGAGAACGTGACGATCTTCCACCGTCCGCGCTCGCCGAGGTGCGAGAACAATCGCAGCACGAGGTCGCCGGGGATCCCGAACATCCTCTCGACGCCGAGGCCGCGGAGATAGGCGACCAGGAAGTCGCCGAGGCGCATTCGTCTCTGCATCGTTTTCGTATATCGCCGCTTTCGCTAGAAGCCTAAGCTCCACCGAGGAGGACGCAGATGAAGCTCGATACCGCGCTCGCCGCAGCAACGTTGAAGGACGTGCCCGAGGCCGCGAAGGCCGCCGAGGAAGCGGGCTTCGACGCCGTGTGGACGGCCGAGACCGGACACGATCCCTACCTGCCGCTCGCGCTCGCCGCCGAGCACACGAAGAAGATCAAGCTCGGCACGTCGATCGCGGTCGCCTTCCCGCGCAGCCCGCTCGCGCACGCGATGATCGCGTGGGACCTGCAGGCGCTGTCCGGCGGACGCTTCATCCTCGGACTCGGCACGCAGGTGAAGGCGCACAACGAGCGTCGCTTCGGCGTCAAGTGGGAGTCGCCCGGTCCGCGGCTGCGCGAGATGATCCAGATGATCCGCGCGGTGTGGGACACCTTCCAGAACGGCACGCGGCCGAGCTTCAAGGGCAAGTTCTACGAGTTCACGCTGATGACGCCGTTCTTCAACGGCGGTCCGATCGAGCATCCGAACATCCCGATCTACATCGCGGGCGTGAACGAGTACATGTGTCGCCTCGCGGGCGAGCTGTGCGACGGCTTCCACGTCCACCCGTTCCACTCGTTCAAGTACCTGAACGAGCACATCCTGCCGAACATCCAGCAGGGCGCGCAGAAGGCCGGCCGCGACCCGAAGGCGTGCAAGCTCTCGACCGCGGCCTTCGTCATCGTCGGCGACGACGACGAGGAGCGGAAGGGCCTGAAGGGCCTCGTCAAGCAACAGATTGCCTTCTACGCGTCGACGCCCGCGTACCGTCCGGTGCTCGAGGTGCACGGCTGGGGCGACGTGCAGGCGAAGCTCAACGAGAAGGCCCGCGCCGGCGACTGGGGCGGCATGGCGGATCTGATCACCGACGAGATGCTCGAGGTCTACGCCACGACCGGCACCTGGGACGACATCGCCGGCAAGCTCAAGGCGAAGTACGAGGGCATCCTCGATCGCCTGAGCTTCTACATCCCGTACCGCAAGGGCGACCGCGTCGAGCGCTGGCGCGAGGTGATCCGCGCCTTCAACGGCTGACGCGCGCCGTGGCCGTCACCGTCCGATCGGCGCGCGAGGACGATCTCGAGGCGATCCGCGACATCGTCAACTGGGCGATCGAGCACACGCACTACAACTTCAACACCGAGCCGCAGACGCTCGCGCACTGGCAGGCCGAATGGTCTGCCGGGCGCGAGCGCCATCCGTGGCTGGTCGCGGAGCTCGACGGTGCGGTGGTCGGCGTCGCCTACGCGGGCCGCTACAAGGTGCGTCGCGCGTACGACTGGACGACCGAGGTCACGGTCTACGTCTCGCACCGACACCACCGCCGGGACGTCGGCACGGCGCTCTACCGCGAGCTCCTGCCGACGCTCGAGGCGCAGGGCTTCCACGCGGCGATCGGCGTGATCGCCCTGCCCAACCCGGGCAGCGTCGCGCTGCACGAGCGCTTCGGCTTCGTGTGCGCGGGCGTCACCCCGCGGGTCGGCTGGAAGATGGGCCGCTGGTGGGACGTCGGGCACTGGCAGAAGCTGCTGCGCGACGCGTCGCACGTCGCGGGGCCGATCGTGCCGGTCGCGGAAGTCTTGGCGTCGCGGCGCGAAGGCGCCGGACGCCGAGAGCAGAGAGTGAGGAGCGAGTGACGTCGGCGCCGGACCGAGCGGATCGAGCGCAAGCTCGCTCCGCCGACGAGCGCGCTGAAAAGGACGCGCGCGCTGGCACGGATCCCGCAAGCGCGCAGGACATGAGCCGCACGCAAATCGCTCTACCGATCGTCGCCGTCGCAGCCCTCGTCGCGCTCGTGCTGTTCGCCGCCGCGGTCGGGGCGTAGGCACTGCCGCCGAGGAAAGCAGCACCGAGCGCCGCGACGCACGTCGCGCCGACGCGCGCCGGCCTCACTCCGCGCGGGTGAGCGTCCCGTCGATCGTCCGCACCGTCCGACCGTCGCCGTCCTTGCGGACGAGCGTCCACTCGAGGCGGTCGGGCGAGCGCCAGCGGTCCTCGATGACGAAGCTCGCGCCGTCCTTCTCGCCGCGCCAGGTGATGGTTTCGCTCGCGGGGTGCCAGCTTCCCTCGGCCGTGTGCCAGTAGCCGTCGGAGTCGAAGAGCCACTGGCGGAGCACGCCGGTCGCGGGCTCGCGGGTCATGATCTGCAGCTCGGCCGCGCCGGGTGGGATGCTCGCCGAGCGGAACTCGACCCAGCGGCCCTCGAGCGTGCGCTCGGCGCGCGCCGTCCCGAGGGTGTGGGCGATCACGTTGCCCGCGCCGTCGCGCACGGTGGTCTCGGTGCGCCAGGTGCCCAGGAAGCGGGCCAGGACTGCATCCTCCGCGCGCCGTTCGAAGTCATCCGCGCACGCGAGCGTCGCGACCAGGACGCCGAGCAGCAGGGGAAGGAGCGCCATCGCGCGCGTCCGCGTGCGGCGTGTCTCCTTGCTGGATGCGGGCGGCGGGGCGGGCTCGCGCATCCGTCGCCCATGCCACGAAGGGCGACTCGATCGCCAATCCCGACGCACACAGCAACGCGCATGGCATGAGGACGTTCGGCGGCGCGACCTCTTGAACTCCGGCCGAGAAGTGCCGATCCCTTCACCGATCGATCGGAGGCAGGCGGCATGAGCGATCTACGCTGGCGAGCACTCTTCTCGAGCGCGGCGCTGATCGTGGCTCTTCTCGCGCTGCCCGGGCTCCCGGGCTGCGGCAACTCGTCGGACGGCGGCGCACCGACGCCGCCCCCGACGCCGGTGGGCGAGCCACCTCCCGGATCTCCCGAGCCCGCCGCCTGCACGAGCGCCGAGGGCTCCTGCCTGCAGTGCCCGCAGGGCTTCTACTGCTGCACCTTGAACGGCGCGTGCTGGAACCCCGAGACCGAGCCCGACAACTGCAAGTTCACGACCTGCTTCACCAACGACCAGTGCAACCTCGCCGACGTCTGCCAGGTGTCGGCCGCGCCGCCGCCCGGCGGCGAGCACAAGATCACCTTCGTCAACCGGTCGGGCCAGACCGTGTGGGTCGCCGGCATCAACGGCAACGGCGTACCGAATCCGATGGACGTCGGCGGCTGGGACTGGGAGCTCCCCGACGGCGCGAGCAAGACCATCACCGTGCCGTACGGCTGGGACAGCGGCCGCTTCTGGCCGCGCACCGGCTGCACGGCGACCGGCGACAACGGCCTCAAGTGCCAGACGGGCGACTGCAACGGGCTGCGCAACTGCGTCGCGAGCGGCAATCCGCCCGCATCCCTCGCCGAGTTCACGCTCGACGGCGGCGCCGCGAACCCGGGCGGCAACGACAACTACAACGCGAGCTTCGTCGACGGTTGGAATTTGCTTTTGACGATCGAGCCCGACCAGCCGCAAGGCAGCGGCGACCCGCCATTCTGCGGCGTGGCGGGCTGCGCGACGACGCCCAAGTGCCCCGACTGGGGGAAGACGACCGGCGGCTGTCTGAGCCCATGCCAGGTCGGGCACGACACCCGTTACTGCTGCACGTGCAGCCTCACGACGGATTGCACCTGCGGGCAGCCGTGCTGCGACGGTCAGTACGGCTGCTCACCGTACAGCAACCCGCCGAGCCCGCACGACCAGATCTGCGACCCGTTCGGCGAGCAGCGACCCGACGCGGCCTGGGAGCCGACCTACCAGGACTACGTGACCGAGATTCACGCGGTCTGCCCGACGATCTACGCGTGGCAGTACGACGACACCAACGGGCTGTTCTCGTGCCGCGGCAACGGCACGCTCGTCAACTATACGATTACCTTCCTGAACCCGATGAACCACGACGCTTCGCAATAGCTCTGCGCGGCGCCGCGAGAGCACGCGATGCTCCTCGCGGCGCCGCAGCGCGAACGATTGCAAGCGCGTAGGTTTCGGCGTTTCCCTTAAGGGAAATACCGAGCGCGTCGCGGCCGAACCGCCTTCCCACGGTTCACGACCCCGTGGTAGCGCACGCCCAGTCAAGAGCTCTCGGGGTTTCGACGACGAGGGCCGCGACGTCACCGATCCATCCCAGACCAGCTCCGTACACTTCGCACCTCCCCAAACGAACGTAACGGTCCTCGCGCGCTGTCCCCCGGGAAGAAAAGGAGGGCCGATGAAGTTCGTGTTCGGAGTGGTGGTCGCGTCGCTCGTCGCGCTCGCAGGTGCCGGCGGAGCTTCTGCGAAGTGCACGGACGACGCAGCCGTCGCGGCAGCGCGCGCCGCCGTCGCCGCGGAATGCCCCTGCGACGGCTTCCGCAACCACGGGCAATACGTCAAGTGCGCGCGCGAGGTGGTGAACGATCTCGCCAGCCAGGGACTGCTGCCCAAGAACTGCAAGGGCGACGTCACCTCGTGCGCGGCGCGGTCGACCTGCGGGCGTCCAGGCTTCGTCACCTGCTGTACGGTCGACAAGAAGGGCAAGACTCGCTGCACGATCAAGAGGAACGCGGCGCAGTGCAAGGCGCCGAAGGGTGGCACGGCGTGCGTCGGTCAAACGAACAGCTGCTGCGACGCGTGTGCCCAGGGCTGCCCCGGCGTGACGCCGACGCCGACGCCCACACCGACTCCGACTCCCGCGCCGACCGAGACCCCGCCGCCGACTCCGACGGCGGAGCCAACGCCGACGCCAACGCCACCGTACGGCTCCGCGAGCCAGGCGTTCGTGCACGACGTCCAGAGCTTGCTGCAGTGAGGGCCGCGTTGCTGCACGCGGTGTGCAGAGCGTGAGCCGTGCACAGTCGCCGGCGGAGGTGGCATGCCGCCTCCGCCGGCGCGGGGGGTGGACGCTGCTGGCCGCGCTCGCAGCCTCGCTCGCGCTGGCGACGGGCTGCGAGCGCACGTCGCAGACGATGCTGACGGGGCAAGCCGTGCGCGGCAGCGACCTCGCGAAGCTCACCATCGGACGCAGCACGGCGGCCGACGTCGAGCGCATCCTCGGCGCGCCCGACGAGCGCGGCGCCGACGGCTCGCTCGTCTACCGCGCGACCGCCGTGCGCCGCAGCTTCCGCTCGGTCGCAGGCGTGCCGCTCGGAAGCAGCGAGCAGGTCGTCGGCTCGCGCACCGCGCGCTTCCAGTTCGCGGGCGGGGTGCTGCAGAAGGTCTGTCGCGAGCGCTCGTAGCGCGCCGTCGACACCGAGCCGTTGACACCGCGCCGTCGAAGCGCGTCGTCGTGTCGTGGCTGCGTGTCTGCGGTCGGGCGACGCGCGCGACGACGGTTGAACCAGCCGGGGCGGGATGGTTCATCGACTGACGTGAGCCGCTCCCGCCTGCTCGACGCGGTCGCCGAGCGCAAGAACCTGCTGATCGACTACGTGCCGCACTCGGTCGCGCTCGGGATGGTCGTGCTCGACGCGAAGCCCGGCGAGGCCTGGATCAAGATCCCGTACGACGAGAAGCTGGTCGGCAACCCCGCGACCGGCGTGATCCACGGCGGCGTGATCACGACGCTGCTCGACAGCACCGCCGGGGTCGCGGTGATGACCGCGCTGCCCGATCTGCGCTCGATCGCGACGCTCGACCTGCGCATCGACTACATGAAACCCGCGACGCCCGGCCGCGACGTGATCGGCCACTGCCGCTGCTACAAGCTGACGCGGCACATCGCGTTCGTGCACGGCTCGGCCTACCACGAGGATCCGCACGACCCGATCGCGACCGCCGCGATGACCTTCATGCTGGGCGCGAACCAGGCGCCGCCGCCCGCGCCCGCGGTGCAGTCGTGAGCACGCCGACCAATCCTGGAACGCGCGCGTCGGCCGACGAGCTGCGCGCGCTGCTCGACCGCATCCCGTACTGCCGCTTCATCGGCATCACGGTCGGCGTCGACGACGACGGCGAGCTGATCTCGGTGCTGCGCTTCGGCCCGCAGATCGTCGGCAACGCGATGCTGCCCGCGATCCACGGCGGCGTCATCGGCGCGTTCCTCGAGAACGCGGCGATCGTCGAGGTGATGCGCCACTCGCCGAACGGGCCGCTGCCGAAGCCGATCGATCTCACGATCGCGTACCTGCGCTCGGCGCGCGCGGTCGACACGTTTGCGAAGGCGATCGTCACCAAGCACGGCCGTCGCGTGACCAACGTGCGCGTCGAGGCGTGGCAGGACGACCGCAATCGACCCGTCGCGACCGCGCAGGGCCACTTCCTGGTGTCGCGCGACGACGCGCGTCGAGAGAACGCATGAGCTCCATCCGGGTGACCAGCGAGCGCAGCGACGGCGACGGCTGGCGCTTCGACGTCCGCGTCGAGGAGCGCGGCGCGAAGCACGACTTCGCGGTCACGCTCGGCAAGGCCGACTACGAGCGCTGGTCGGGCGGGAAGGTCGCGCCTGCCGACGTGATCCGCGCGGCGTTCCGCTTTCTGCTCGCGAAGGAGCCGGTCGGCTCGATCCTCCGCTGCTTCGATGCGAGCGTCATCCGCCGCTACTTCCCGGAAGTCGATCGCGAGCTGCCGGGAATGCTGTAGTCACCCGCTCGTCCGAGCGCTGAGACCGAGCGCCTCGCGGATCGCGCGCTCGACGGGCGCGTAGCGGGCGTCCGTGCGCTCGAGCGCGAGCGGCGACGCCGGCAGCAGCGGCGGCTGCGCGAGAAAGCGCGGCTCGCGTCCGCGATGTCGCTGCGCCGCGTGCACGAGAAGCGGGTGGCAGAGGTACACCGTGCCGGCCGCTCCGACGGCCAGCGCCTGCTCGCGCTGCGTCGTCGCGCCGGCCTCGATCCGCCGCGCGAGCTCGAGCGCCGTCAGGCCGTCCTCGCCTGCCGGCGCGAGCAGCCGCGCGACGTCGACGTGCGAGCCCGTGAGGATCCGCGTCGGCGCGTCGTCGGGGCCGACGTCCGAGAGCAGGACCAGCAGCAGCAGCGCGCGCCCGCGCGAGAAGACGTTCACCCGCCACGTCAAGTAGTCGTTTGGATCGGAGTCGCGACCGGCGAAGCTCGCGTCGACGTGCCAGCCGGTGTCGCCGGGATCTTGCTCGCTCGGGAAGCGGATGACGGGGAAGCCGAGGCTGCCGCGCGGCTGCCAGCGTCCGGCGCCGACCAGCGCGTCGAACGCCGCGTGCAGCGCCGGGGTGTTCGCAGCGCGCCGGAACGGCTCGTCGATGCGATCCGGGAGCCGCACGACGGGCCACGTCCAGGTCGCGGGCTCCGCACGCGCGCAGCCGAAGCGCTCGAGGTCGCGCCAGAGCAGCGCGCGGCACTCCTCCGCCAGCGAGCGCGGGATCGCGTCGTCGAGCCGCACGAAGCCGTCCGCGACGAAGCGCTCGACCTCTTCGGCATCGAGCACGCGCACACCTCCGTCGTGCCGTTCGCCGACGGCGCACGCAAGCCGAGGCACGCGCCGCTACGACGGTGTCACCAGGTATCGACGCACGGCCGCTTCTTGCCGGAGCCCGGCGCGCGCGGCGCCGGCGGCGGCACCGAGCGCAGCGCGCTCGCGACGCGCGCCCGCGACTCCGCCGGGTCGATCACCTCGTCGATCTCGAAGTGGCTCGCGGTGTTGATCGCCTTGCCGCGCTCGTAGGCGCGCGCGACCATCTCGTCGAACACGCGCTTGCGCTCGGCCGGATCCGCGATCGCCTCGAGCTCCCTGCGGAATCCGAGCTTGACGGCACCCTCGAGGCCCATGCCGCCGAACTCGCCGGTCGGCCAGGACACGGTGAAGAGCGGCGCCTTGTGGCTGCCGCCCGCCATCGCCTGCGCGCCGAGCCCGTAGGACTTGCGCAGCACGATCGTCGCGGTCGGCACCGTCAAGCTCGCGCCGACGACGAACATGCGGCAGCAGTGCCGCACGAGCGCCGTCTTCTCGATCTCGGGTCCGACCATGATGCCCGGCGTGTCGCACAGGAAGAGGATCGGCAGGTCGAACGCGTCGCAGAGCTGCATGAAGCGCGCCGCCTTGTCGGCGCCGTGCGCGTCGATCGCGCCCGCGAGGTGCTTCGGATCGTTGGCGATGATGCCGAGCGGCCGTCCCTCGATGCGCGCGAGCGCGGTCACCATGCCGCGTCCGAAGTGGCGGCGCAGCTCGAGCACCGAGCCCTCGTCGGCGAGCGTCTCGATGACGTCGCGCACCTCGTAGACGCGCAGCCGGTTCTCCGGGATGATGCTGCGCATGCGGCGCTGGTCGGCGCACGTCCATTTCGTCAAGCAACCCTGGAAGTACGACAGGTACTTCTTCGCGACCTGCACCGCCTCCGCCTCGTCGGCGACCGCCACGTCGACGACGCCGTTCGGCACCTGCACCGACATCGGCCCGACCTCCTCGGGTCGGAACACGCCGAGCCCGCCGCCCTCGATCATCGCCGGGCCGCCCATGCCGATGTTCGAGTTCGCGGTCGCGATGACGACGTCGCAGGAGCCGAGCAGCGCCGCGTTGCCCGCGAAGCAGCGTCCGGAGTTGATGCCGACGAGCGGCACCAGCCCGGACAGGCGGCTGAAGAGGTAGAACGCCATGCAGTCGAGGCCCGCGACGCCGGGCACGTCGGTGTCGCCCGGACGTCCGCCGCCGCCCTCGGTGAAGATCACCACCGGTAGCCGCATGCGCTCGGCGATCTCGAACATGCGGTCCTTCTTGCGGTGGTTCTGCATGCCCTGCGTGCCGGCGAGCACGGTGTAGTCGTACGCGAGCACGACGCAGCTCGTGCGCGACTCGTCGAGCGTGTCGCCGAACAGCTCGCCGTTGACGCGTCCGATGCCGGTGATCAGGCCGTCGGCTGGCGTGCGCGCGATCAGGTCCTCGAGCGAGCGCCGCTGGCGCTGCGCCGCGATGACGAACGAGCCGTACTCGACGAACGTGCCGGGGTCGCAGAGGTCGTCGATGTTCTCGCGCGCCGTGCGCTGGCCCGTCTTGCGCCGGCGCTCGACGGCGTCGGGACGCGCGGCATCGAGCTTCATCGCGTGACGCCGCAGCACCTCCTCGAGGTCGGGGCGGATGTAGTCGAGATCCTTCGCCTCCTCGCGGCTCTCGCGCTCGAGCACGACGTCGGCGGGCTCGAGGACGACGAGCGTCGCGCCGGCGGGCACGGTGTCGCCGTCGGCGACGACGACGCGATGGACGACGCCGCCGACCGGCGCCTCGACGACGTGCTCCATCTTCATCGCGCTCATCACGAGCAGGCCCTGCCCCGCCGCAACCGTCTCGCCCTCGCGCGCCTCGAGCGCGACGATCGTGCCCTGCAGCGGCGCGCGCACCGCGACCATGCCCTCGGGGACGTCGACCTCGGGCGCGACGGGAGACGGCGCGGGCGCGCTCGCGACCCCGCCCGCCGCCGCGGCGCCTGGCGCGGCGCCGCCGCTCTTGCCGTACGCCAGCACGGCGAGCGGGTCCTGCGGGTCGACGCGTGCGCCGGCGAGCGCGCGCGCCGCTGCGGCGGCGGCGCTCTGCGCGGCCGCGTCGGACGTCTCGCCGGCCGCGTCGGCGCGCTGCGGCGCGAGGTCCTCCTCGCGCGCGAGCTCGGCGAGGTGCTCGTCGACGAAGCGCGTGTGGATGCGGTTCGCGACGAAGTCCGGGTGGGCGAGCAGACGACGGAGGAACGGCGCGTTGGTCGCCACACCCTCGACCTCGAGCTCCGCGAGCGCGCGCGCGGCGCGCGCGGCGGCGTCCGCGAAGTCGTCCGACGTCGTGCGGCAGACGACCTTCAGCAGCAGCGGGTCGTAGGTCGGCTCGACGATGGCGCCCGCGACCGCCGCGGTGTCGACGCGCACGCCGCGGCCCGACGGCAGGACGAGCCTCCGCAGCGTTCCGCTCGACGGACGCGCCGTGCCGTCGGGCGTCATCACCTCGGCGTTGACGCGCAGCTGGATCGCGTAGCCGACCGGCGTCGGCGCGTGATCGGGCGCGAGGCCGAAGTCCGCGAGCCGCGCGCCGCGTGCGAGCTCGAGCTGCAGGCGCACGATGTCGATGCCGAGCACCTCCTCGGTCACCGTGTGCTCGACCTGCAGACGCGGGTTCGCCTCGATGAACGCGTACGCCGCCTCGTCGTCGTCGGGCGCGCTTGCGTCAATCAGGAATTCGAAGGTGCCGGCGTTGCGGTACTGCACCGCCTTCGCCATCCGCACCGCGTCCTCGGCGAGACGTGCACGCAGGCGCGGCGACAGGCTCGGGCACGGCGCGATCTCGACGATCTTCTGGTGACGCCGCTGGATCGAGCACTCGCGCTCGCCGAGGTGCACGACGGTGCCGCCCTCGTCGCCCAGCACCTGCACCTCGACGTGACGCGCGTGCACGAGCAGCTCCTCGACGTAGACCTCGTCGTTGCCGAACGCGCTGCGCGCTTCGGAGCGGCAGCGCTCCCACACCGCGCGCAGCTCGTCGGCGCTGCGCACGACGCGCATGCCGCGTCCGCCGCCTCCGGCCACCGCCTTGACCAGCATCGCGCCGCGCCGCCCGAGGACGGCGAAGAACTTCTCGGCCTCCTCGAGCGACACGGCGCCCTCCGAGCCGCGCAGCACCGGCACGCCGCAGCGCATCGCGAGCTCGCGCGCGCGCGTCTTGTCGCCGAAGATCGCGAGCGTCTCGGGCCGCGGTCCGACGAAGACCAGCCCCGCCTCCTCGCAGCGCCGCGCGAAGTCCGCGCTCTCGGCGAGGAAGCCGTAGCCTGGATGGATGGCGTCGGCGTCGGTCGCGCGCGCCGCGGCGATGAGCTGCTCCGCGTCGAGGTAGGCCGCCGGCCCGCGGCCGCGCAGCGCGTAGCTGCGCTCGGCGCGGCGCACGTGCAGCGCGCCCGCATCGTCCTCGGAGTACACCGCGACCGTCCCGAGGCCGAGCTCGGACGCGGCCTGGAGCACGCGGACCGCGACCTCGCCGCGGTTGGCGATCAGGAGTCTCTGCATGCTGCGCTATGAAGAGGAACGCACGGGTGGCGCGCAAGGCGCGTGCGATTCATTCCCTCGACCGCAGCCGACGCAGCAGCAGAGCCGATGGGTGCTGCGCGATCGGCGACGCGAGCGCGTTCAGCGCGCCGCTCGCTGCGACTCGCTGCGCGCCTTCGCGAGCGCCCCTTCGAGGTCGCCGAAGCCGACCTCCTTCGCCTCGGGACGCACGACCTCGAGCGGGTCGCGCAGGTCGTCGACGTAGCCCAGCGCGTACGCGCCGCGCGCGTAGCCGATCAGGCGCAGCAGCTCGACGGGCAGCGTGCGCGCGACCTCGAGCGGCACGGAGAGATACTGGTTCTCCTCCTGACGCAGCCACGAGCGGGCGTAGGTGATGTTGACGCCGTAGCGCGTCTCCTGCGAGCGGTTCGCGCCGCCGCCGTGGTAGACGCTGCCGGTGTAGATCAGCACCGAGCCCTTCACCATCTCCGCCGGCACGGTGTCCTCCTCGCGGTACGCGAGCCCGTCCTCGAGCTTGTTCGAGCCCGGCACGACGCGGGTCGCGCCGTTCGCCTCGGTGAAGTCGCTCATCGCCCAGATCGTGTTGCACTGCACCTCGTAGCCGCGCGGGAACGGGAAGAAGTCGAACGCCCACTGATCGCGGTGGATCTGCTGCCCGGGCTCGCCCGGGCCAATCGCGATCACCTGCGTGAGGTGCAGGTGGAAGCTCGTTCCGCCGCGCAGCACCTCGCGCGTGGTCGCGAGCACGAGCGGGTGCATGACGAGGTCCCGGCAGGTCGCGGAGCGCGCGACGAGACCGCCGGTGCGCTTGGTGCGCCGGCCGGTGAAGTCGTCGGGGCCGAACGGCGTCGCGTCGAGCCAGGGCGCGAGCTCGGCGCGCGCGCCGTCCATCACCTCCGGCGCGACGAGCCGATCGACGATCACGGCGCCGTCGCGCTCGAGGAGGCCGGCGATCTCGGTCGCCGTCGCGGTAGCGGGCAGGTGCTCGATGGCCATGTCTCTCTCCTTATTTCCGAGCGGGCTTCCGTGTGGCGCGGCTGCTGGCGGGCTTCCACGCGTCGACCACCGTGCGCAGGCGCCGGCGCAGATCCGCGAGCTCGACGGAGGAACGCGTCAAGCTCTCGATCTCGAAGCCGCGCACGATCGCGATCAGGATGCGCGCCGCTTCGAGCGCGTGCGCGACGCCGAGCCGTTCGAGCGCTTCGGCGAGACGCGAGGTCAGGTTGCGCTCGTAGCCGTTGACCTCGCGCGCGAGCTGCGGATCGCGCGCCGCGCGCACGATGAGCTCGTACTCGACGAGGATCCCGGAAGGGACTTCCAGCTCGCGCCGCACGAGCTCGACGAGGAAGCCGATCACGTCGTCCGCGCTGCGCAGCGGCACGTCGTCGGCGAGCCGGTCGAGCGCGTCGTACACGGCGCCCGCGTGCCAGCGGAACGCTTCGCGCAGCAGGTCGTCGCGCGAGGCGAAGTAGTAGGTCGTCGAGCCGAGCGGGACGTCGGCTTCCGCCGCGACGCGACGGTGCGTCACCGCGTCGACGCCGCCCTCGGCGACGACACGCAGCACGGCGTCGAGGATCGCGCGCCGCTTGCGCTCGGACTGCGGCAGCTCGTCGCCCACTCTCGCCGGCACGCCCATGTTGGACGGATGTACATGCCGTTCGTACATATGTCCATACCCGTTCGCGCGCGGACGTCGGCCACGTTGGACAGCGCGCGCGCGACGCCGTATCCCGGCGCCGTGCACCACCTCGCGCACCACCTGGCATCGGTCGAGCCGCTGCTTGCCGAGTACGGCTACGCAGCCGTGTTCCTCGCGATCTTCGTCGAGGGCTTCGGCATCCCGGCGCCCGGGCAGACGCTTCTGATCGCCGGCGCGCTGCTCGCCGCGCGCGGCGAGCTCTCGGTCACCGCCCTGCTCGTCGTCGCGGTGCTCGCGTCGGCGGCGGGGAACCTGGTCGGCTTCTGGCTCGGGCGCGTGGGCGGACGGCGCATCCTCGACAAGATCGGCGCGGGGCCACGTCTCGAGCGGATGGAGAAGCTCTTCCAGCGCCGCGGCGGGGTGCTGGTCGCCTTCGGACGCTTCGTCGACGGCACGCGGCAGCTCGCGGGGATCGTCGCCGGTTCGCTCGACATGCCGAGCGGCACGTTCTTCGCCTGGAACGTGCTCGGGGCGGTGGCGTGGGCCGTCACGTGGTCGCTCGGTCCGGTCCTGCTCGAAGAGCACCTCGGCCAGCTCGCCGCCGTGATGCACGCGTACCGACGGCTGTTCCTCCTTGCCGGGCTCGTGGCGGTCGTGCTCGGCGTGCTGTGGCTGCGCCGCGGCTCGACCGCACACACGACTTGATTTCTGTGCTTGCGATCACTCACGGTTCGCAACGGCCCGTCGGGGATCTTCGCGAGCTCGGGCTGACGCCTCGCCCCTGAATGCCGCGCGCGACGCGGAAAGTCTCTCGTCCACGACCGAGCGCCCTGGTAGCGTGGCCGCGTGACGCCGCGGCCCCTGCTGCTCCTCGGCTCGTTCTTCTTTCTCTCCGGACTCGCAAGCCTCGTGCTCGAGGTGGTGTGGACGCGCGAGCTGCGACTGCTCTTCGGATCGACGACGCTCGCCGCGAGCACGATCCTCGTCGCCTACATGCTCGGACTCGGGCTCGGCGGGCTCGCGGGCGGACGGGTCGCGCACCGGATCCGCAACGGCATCCGCGCCTACGCCTGGATCGAGATCGTGATCGGTCTGTTCGCGCTCGCGGTGCCGCTTGTGCTTGACGGCGTCGGAACGCTCGCACGCGGCTGGCTCGGCGGACTCGGCTTCTGGCCGCTCGTCCTCGGACGCTTCGCGCTCGCGCTCGCCGTGCTGCTCGTGCCGACGGTGCTGATGGGCGCGACGCTGCCGATCCTGGTGAGCGCGGTCACGCGCGACGACCCGCGCATCGGCGAGCGCACCGCCGTGCTCTACGGCGTCAACACGCTCGGCGCGGTCGCGGGCGTGTTCGCGACGGCCTTCGTGCTCTTTCCGCTGCTCGGGCTCTGGCGCTCGAACGCGCTCGGCGCGCTGCTCGACGTCGCGGTCGGCGTGCTGGCGCTCGCGACGCTCGCGCGCCGCGTGCCCGTCGGCGAGGCGACCGCGACGCCGGCCGCCGCGTCCGACGTCGCCGCGCCAGCCGCGGCAGAGCGAACCGCCGCGGCACCAGCCGCGGACGCGTCACGCGCCGCGAGCGTCACGCAACCCGCAGCGCTGCTCCTCGCCGCGTACGCCACCGTCGGCTTCACGGCGCTGGTCTACGAGGTCTGCTGGACGCGCGCGCTGGCGCTCGTCCTCGGCTCGTCGATCTACGCCTTCTCGGCCATGCTCGGCGCGTTCCTCGCCGGCATCGCGCTCGGCAGCCTCGCCGCGCGCCGCATCGTCGACCGGACGCGCAAGCCAGCGGCGCTGCTCGCCGGCGGGCTCGCGGTGCTCGGCGTGGTGTCGCTCGCGGTGATGCTCGTGCTGCCGTTGCTGCCGGCTGCGTTCCTCGAGCTGATGCGCACGACCGGCCCGATCGGCACGCGGCTCGTCGTGCTGCAGGTGCTGCTCTGCGTGGTCGTGCAGCTCCCGGCGACGCTCGTGCTCGGCGCGCTCTTCCCGCTGATCACGCGGCTCGTCGCCGAGACCGCACCGACGACGGGCGCGGCCGTCGGCCGCGTGTACTTCGCGAACACGCTCGGCTCCGCGGCGGGCGCCTTCGCCGCGGGATTCGTGCTCGTGCCGACGATCGGGCTGCGCGGCACGCTCGCGCTCGCCTCCGCGATCAACCTCGCGACGGCGGGCGTCGTGCTGCTGTCGCGGCGCAGTGAAGAAGCCGCGCCCGCGCAAGGCGCGGCGCGCACGTCGCTCGCGCGTCCGCTCGGCGTCGCGGCGCTCGCCGGCGCGCTCGCGCTGCTCCTCGTGCCGCTGCCGTTCGACGCCACCGCGCTCACGCGCGGCGCGTTCCGCGGGCCCGAGCTGGTGCTCGACTTCGGGCTACCGGACGTGCCGCTCGAGGGCGTGCCGCAGAACGAGATCCTCTACTACCGCGACGGCACGAGCAGCACGGTGTCCGTGCACCGCGAGCAGGGCGGCATCGAGCTGCGCGTCAACGGCAAGGCCGACGCCTCGAACCGCGGCGACATGTCGACGCAGGTGCTGCTCGGCGAGCTGCCGCTGCTCTTCGGACCGCCGGCGAAGCGCGTCGTCGTGATCGGCTACGCATCCGGCGTCACCGCCGGGTCGGTTGCGCGCCATCCGGTGGAGCGGCTCGACGTCGTCGAGATCGAGCCCGCGATCCTCGAAGCCGAGCGCTTCTTCGCGAACGAGAGC
Organism: Candidatus Binatia bacterium; assembly: GCA_036563615.1. Classification (NCBI taxonomy): domain Bacteria; phylum Candidatus Binatota; class Binatia (SeqCode); species Binatia bacterium. Next base: position 190,740 of record DATCMB010000019.1, on the reverse strand, counting down.
GGACGCCCGCTCGACGACCCGCGCGTGCACGTCTTCCTCGACGACGGACGCGCGCACCTCGCGGCCCACCCGGGCACGTACGACGTCGTCGTCTCCGAGCCCTCGAACCCCTGGATGACCGGCGTCTCGAACCTCTTCACGCGCGAGTTCTTCGCCATCGCGCGCGCGTCGCTGCGCGAGGGCGGACGCCTGCTGCAGTGGGTGCAGCTCTACGCCATGCCGCCCGAGGATCTGGCGTCGATCCTCGCCGCGGTGCGCAGCGAGTTCCCCTACGTCTACGGCTTCGCGCACGGCGACGAGGAGCCCGACCTGCTGCTGCTCGCGACCTCGCAGCCGCTGCGGCGCGAGGACCTGCCGCGCTGGGACGCGCTGCCGCCCGCAGTGCGCGACGATCTGCGTCGGATCGGCAACTTCTCGACCAGCGACCTGTGGAGCCTTTTGCGCTTGACGCCGCAGGACGTGGATGGCGAGCAAGCCCGAGCGCGTCGCCAACGCGATCGTGATCAGCGCGACGCCGCGCGCGTCCGTGCACACGGTGGCGCTGTCGCTGATCGGCCGCGAGGCGATCATGCGCGACCCGCGCTGGAACGGCGGCGACTACTATGACGGCGAGCCGCCGACCGCGGGCATCGGGCTCCTGACGATGTTCGGCGCGCTCTTCTGGCAGGACCGCAACCTGCTGCAGCGCAAGCTCGGGCCCGATCTCGCTCGCCCGCGACGTCTGTCGTACAGCTTCGAGCCCGACTTCGAGATCGAGCGTCTGCTGCTGCGCCTCGGCCAGCCGCAGAACGTCGTGCTCGACGCGAACGCGCTGCTCTACCTCGCGCGCGCCAACGACTACTTCGACCTCTCGCGCGGCCGCGCGAGCCTCGCCGAAGCGCTCGCCGGCTTCCGCGGTCGCGCGCTGCTGCTCGGCTTCGCGCAGGACTGGCGCTACCCGCCGAACGAGATCGCCGAGATCGACGCGGCGCTGCGCGAGAACGGCGTCGAGTCGCGTCACGTCACGCTGTCGAACCCGATCGGGCACGCCGCGTTCCTGCGCGACACGCCGAGCATCGCACCCGAGCTCGAGCGCTTCCTCGCCGAGGTGGCGCCGCGCGCGCGCGAGCGCGCCGCCTGAGGACGGAACCATGCCGATCGAAACCGAAGCCTGGGTGCTGCACCGTGCGCGACCGGACGAGCGCGGTCCGGGGCGGCTCTCGCTCGAGACCATCACGCTGCCCGATCTCGGCGACGACGGGATCCTCGTGGAGCCGCTCTACGGCTGCTGGGAAGGCAACATGACGCACGCCGTGCTGCGCGACCCGATCGACGTCTGCGCGATGCGCGGCGAGGACAGGATCGTGCTCGGCAACGCCGGCACGATGCGCGTCCTCGAGGTCGGACGCGCGGTGCGCAACGTGCGCCCCGGCGACGTCGCGGTCCTGAACGCGAGCGGCACGCAGGACGAGCACGGCTTCATGATCCAGGCGTACGCGTACGACGCGCCCGGCACGGTCGGCGTGCTCGCGCGTCGCCTGGTTCTGCGGCGCGAGAACCTGCTCCACATCCTGCGCGACTCGGCCTGGTCGCCGCGCGACTGGGCGGCGTTCTCGCTGCGCTTCCCGACCGCGTGGGCGAACTGGCGGCTCGCCTACGGCGCCTATCGTCTGCAGATGACGGAGCGGATGTGTCCCGAGCCCTTCGTCGTCGGCTGGGGCGGCGGCGTGACGCTCGCGGAGCTCCTGCTCGCACGCCAGCAAGGTTGTCGCGTCGCGATGATCGCGTCACGCCCCGAGCGTCTGACGCGCATCCGCCAGCTCGGCATCGAGCCGATCGACCGGCGCGAGTTCCCCGACCTCGAGTTCGACGAGGCGCGCTACGCCGCGGACGGCGACTACCGCAAGGCCTACAAGCGCTCGGAGGAAGCGTTCCTCGACGCGTTGCGCACGGCGGGCGGCGGCCGCGACGTCGCGATCTTCCTCGACCACGTCGGCGCGCCGGTGTTCCGCGCCACCGTCAAGGCGCTCGGCCGTCAGGGCGTGCTCGCGACCGCCGGCTGGCGGCGCGGCATGAAGACGACGCTGCTGCGCGCGATCGAGTGCATCAACCACCACGTCTACGTGCACACGCACGGCGCGCGGCTCGACGAGGGTCTCGAGGCGATCGAGCACGCCGAGGCGACGGGCTGGATGCCGCCGCTCGAGCGCGAGACCTGCGCGTGGGCGGACATCGGCGACTTCGCCGAGGACTGCATCCACGACCGGGTCGCGTCGTACTTCCCGATGTTCGCGGTGAACGCGGAGGAGGCGCGCGACGCGGTGACGGGCCGCGACGAACGGCACGACCCGCGCCAGGCCGCTGCGACGCTGTCGCTCTGACGGACGTGCGCGCGCCCGCGTGTGCGCGCACGGCGACGTCGCGCGCGAGCGCTGCGGCAAGCGCGGAACGCCGCGGGGCACCCTGCGCCGCTCGGCGCTGGCGCGCTCCTAGCGCAGCTGCGCGACTTGCTGGGGCGACGGCGGGGAAGCCGCGGCCTCGATCCGTTCGAGCCGCGCGCTGAGCTCCTCGAGCCGCGCGGCGAGCATCGCGTTCTCGCCTCGCTGCGCCGCGATGCCGGACGATCGATCTCTTGCGGGTCGTGGAAGCGCACTGGGCGGAGCGACGGAATCAGGATTCGCGTCGCCGCACGACAATCTCAAGTTTCGCCGTCGGCCGTGTCCTGTCCGCACGTGGGCGGGCGGCAACCATCGACGCCCGACGCCGGCGAGCGCCGCGGCGACCGGCGGCCGCCCTCCCCTCGCGAGCTCGCAGCTCAGCGGCTCGGCGCCGGAAGCTCCGGGCGGCCCGGCTCGACGGCCGGAGAAGCTTCGTGCGGGGTCGCTTCGTGTGGCGCAGCGACGTCTCCGCGCGCTGGCGCGCCCGCCCGCGCGAGCGCGACGCTGCGACGCCCGTGCCACGCAAGCGCGCCGAGCGCCGCGAGCGCGAGCAGCGTCACGGCGGCACCCGCGAGGAGTCCCGGCGGCAGGTAGCGCAGGACGACGCGGTGCGCGCCCGCGCGCAGCCAGACGCCGCGCACGAGGCCGTTCACCTCGACGATCGACGCCTCGACGCCGTCGACCGACGCGCGCCAGCCGCCGAGGAAGGTGTCGTTCACGACCAGCAACCCGTCGTCGGCGAGATCGACGTCGAGGACGAGCTCGCTCTGCCGATCCGCGACCAGGCGCACGGCGGCCCGCGCCGCGCCGTCACCCATGCCCGCTCCCATCGCGGACGCCGTGGGCAGGCCGAGCGAGCGCGCGCCTTGCGCCGTCAGCACCGCGACGTCCGCCGCGCCCTCGCCGGCGAGCGCGACGAAGCGCTCGAGCGCGCGCTCCGCGTCGGGCGCGATCTCGATGCGCTGCGCGACGAACGCGCGCGGCCGCGCATCCTCGAAGGCGTACGCGCGCACGCCGAGCGACTCGCCCTCGACGTCGAGCGGACGCAGGCCGGGCGTGCCATCGAGCCAGACGAAGCTCGTCACGTACTCGGTGCCGAGCGCGGCCAGCACGCGCAGCGCCTGATCGCGCGGCACGGCGGCGAGCATCTCGTGCAGGTGCTCGTGCTTGACGAGGTTCAGCGAGCTCGGCGAGTTGACGTTGGCGAGGCCGTAGAGCTCGGCGACCGCGCCCCACGGCAGGTTGCGATCGATCGCCACCGCCGCGGCGAGCGAGCGCGGAATGTAGCGTCCGGTCGGGTTGGCGTAGATGCGCGGCGCGCCGACGACCGCCGCTCCGCTCTCATCTGAAGCATTGCTTGCTTGACGCGTGGAGGTGTCCGCGAGGATCGCGCGCGCCACGGCAGGCGGGTCGAGGATCGCGGCCGGCTGCGGCGCGTAGAGGACGTCGCGATTCGCGCGCGCGAGGTCGAAGAACACGCCCGCGACGACCACGACGCTCGCCAGCGTCGCGAGCCGCGCGCGACCATGGCGCCGCGCGACCGCGAGCAGCGCCGCGAGCCCGAACGCGGCTCCCACGGCGAGCAGCGCGTGCACGCCGAGGAAGAGCTTCTCGGGATAGCGCAGCAGATTCGACAGCGGCACGTGCGCGTGGAGGAACGGATAGACCGGTGTGTGCGAGCCCATCACGACGAGCAGCGCGCCGAGCGCGACGGGCGCCCAGTAGAGACGTCCCGTGCGCGACGCGAGCAGGCCCGCGACGGCGAGCGCGAGCACCGCGGGCCCGACGTAGATCTGCGGCATGAAGCGCTCGGGCGACGGCGGCCACCAGGCGAGCGCGAGCTGCGCGAGGTCGATCGGCGGCACCGAGTAGCGCATCGCGGTCGCGGGGTCGAAGCCGAACGTGCCGCGCCAGGTCTCCGTCAAGTAGTGACCGAACGGCAGCAGCTCGACGGCCGCGAGGGCGAACGCGAGCGGCGGCACGACGAGGCTCGCAGGATGTCGGCTCGTGAGCACCAGCGCCGCCGCCGACACCAGCACCATCTCCGGCCCACCGGCGAGCAGCGCCATGCCCATCGCGAGCGACGAGAGCGCGATCTTGACGCCGAGCGCGCGCGGCCGGAGCCACGCCCACAGGATCCACGGCAGCCACGCGGCGGACAGAAGCTGGTTCAGCACGTTGCCGAGCGACACCATGGTGCCGCCGAAGGTCCACACCACGGCCCCCAGCAGCGCCGCGCTCCGCGGCAAGCTCCACACGCGCAGCAGCAGCCAGGCGCCGAGCGCGGTGAACGCGTAGTGTGCGACGAAGAGCAAGTTCAGCCCGCGCCAGAACGGCGGCACGGCGAGCAGCAGGTTGCCCGGGTAGAGCGCGCCCGCGAGCAGATCGGCGAGGAACGGCTTGCCGAGCGCCGCGTCGGGGTTCCACAGCGGCCACCGGCCCTCGGCGATCGCGCGCGCGAGGAACGACTTCAGCGGCAGCAGCGCCGCGAGCATGTCCGGCTCGGCGACGATCGCGCGCCCCGCGAGCAGCGGCGCGAACCACCAGGCGACCGCGAGACACAGCAGCAGCGCGAGCAGGACGTCCGTGCGCTTGCGTTGCTCTCCCGGCCCTGATTTCACGCTCATACATCGGCGTTCGGAAGGCGTTTCTTCAGCCGTTCGCCAGGGCAGACGCGACATGAAGTTCGGCATCCACACCGGTCCGCAACTGTGCACGCTCGACGAGCTGCGCACGCTCTGGCGCTTCGCCGACGAGCGCGGCTTCCACTGGGTCTCGGTCTGGGACCACTTCTACCCGGCGCAGTTCACCGACCTCGACGGCCCCTGCTTGGAAGCGGTCGCGGCGCACACGGCGCTCGCCTGCGAGACGCGCAACGTCCGTGTCGGCTGCCTGGTCTACTGCGTGCCCTACCGCCACCCGGCGGTGCTCGCGAAGGCGCTCGCGACCATCGACCACGTGAGCGGCGGACGCATGGAGTGCGGCCTCGGCGCCGGCTGGCACCAGCAGGAGTTCGACGCCTTCGGCATCCCGTTCCTGCCGATCAAGGACCGCCTCGACCAGCTCGAGGAAGGCGTGCAGATCGTGCGCAGCATGTTCGAGAACGAGCGCACGACGTTCGCGGGCAAGTACTACCGCGTCACCGACGCGTACTCGGCGCCGAAGCCCGTGCAGGCGCGGCCGCGCATCTGGATCGGCGGCGGCGGCGAGAAGCGGCTGCTGCGTCTGGTCGCGCGCTACGCCGACGGCTGGAACATCCCGTTCGTCGCGCCCGAGGTCTTCGCGCAGAAGCGCGAGGTGCTCGACCGCTGGTGCGAGCGCGAGAAGCGCGACCCGCGCTCGATCCTGCGCACCGTCAACCTCGGTCCGGCGATCGTCGAGCGCGAGAGCGAGCTCGCGCGCGTCGAGGAGAAGCTCGCGGCCCAGTTCGGGAGCCTCTTCCCGTACATCCGTCCGAGCATGCTGATCGGCACGCCGCAGCAGGTGATCGACCGCATCGGCGAGTACCAGCGCGCGGGCGCCGAGTGGGTGATCCTCGCGCTGCGGGCGCCGTTCGAGCTCGAGCAGCTCGAGCTGTTCGTCGAGCGCGTGATGCCGGCGTTCGCGTGAGACGCACGTCCTGAGTCGCGCTTCGAGCTACGCGGCGCGCGCGCCTCACTCGGGTCGCGCGTCGTGCTCCGTTCGTGCGCCCTGCTCCCGTGAGGGAGCCCTCGGATCGATCGTCGGCGAGGACGCCTCGGACGAGGCGCTCGCATCACGCTGCGGATGCGCCAAGCGCGGCGCGAGCAGGCGTCCGAGCGCGACGCCCGCGAGCAGCCCGCCGAGGTGCGCCGCGTTGTCGCTTCCCGGCCCCGCGCCGACCAGCAGCGCGTACACCGCGGCGAGCGCGCCCAGCACCTGCCAGCGCTTGAAGCGCCCGCCCCACGCCGGATCGAGCGACGTCCCCGCGAGCGCGCCGAGCACGCCCGCGATGCCGCCCGACGCGCCACCCTTCAGGCTCGCGCTCGGCGCGAACACGTGGCTGAACGCGTTGCCCGCAATTCCCGTCAAGGCGAAGATCAGCAGGAAGCGCCACGGTCCGACGAGGTGCGCGAGCGGCGGCCCCAGGATCGCGAGCGTCAGAAGATTGGTGACGAGGTGCGGGCCGTCGAAGTGGACGAAGACGGCGCTCGCGAGCCGCCACCACTCGCCGAGCCACACCTGGTCCCAGGTGACGGCGCCGAAGTCGAGGAGTCGCGCGCGCGTGACCTCGCGTCCTGCGCCGTGCAGCAGCCAGAACCAGCCGACGCACACCGCGGCGACGAGCGCGACCGCCCACACGTCGCGGTGCAGCCACAGCGCGCCCGCGGGCGGCGCGTGGCGCTGCGCGCGCGCCGCCGCCTGCTCTCGATCGACGTTCGCCCCGAAGCCGGCCGGATACTCCTCGGCGATCAGCGCCCGCGCGCGCTCGGCGTCGAGCTCGCCGGTGTAGACGGCGTACACGCGCGCGTCGTCGGCCTCCGCCACCGCTTCGATGCCCATCGCGGCGAGGAGCACGACGACCTCGTCGGCCTGGCGTCGCGTGAGTCCGCTCGCGACCGCGGTCGTTGCGGGGGACATCGGGTGGCTCCGCGGCGATCCTACCCGGTGGCGAAGTCTTCGCCAGCGAATCGCCGAGCTGAGCGTCCCGTTCGTCAGCGCACGACGACCGTCACAGCTTCACGCAGCGGCCCGACTGGCACACTCCCGCGTCGTCGCGCACCACGCACGGCGTGCCGTCCGGCCGCTCGACGAAGCGACAGCCGCCGGCGCCGAACTCGTCCGTCGTGCACTGGTTCAGGTCGTCGCAGATCGCCTCGTCGAGGATGCAGACGCCGTCCACGCACGCGCCTTCGAACGCGCCGATCGTGCACTCGCTGCCGTTCGGGCGCGGGACGTTCTCGCACGCGCCGGACGCGTCGCGCGCGTCGACCGTGCAGGTGTTGCCGTCGTCGCACGAGCCGGTCTCGGGGCAGCCGTCGGTGCCGGCGATGCAGAACGCGGTCACCGGGCTCGGGATGAGCGAGGTCTGGAACGCGATCTCCGCCGGCGAGCCGCCGCGCGCGCCGGTGCCCGAGCCGACGTAGAGCCGGCCGCCGACCAGGACCGGCGCCGACGACGCAGGGCCGCCGACGCCGAGGCGCGCGAGCTCCGCGCCGGTGTCCGAGTCGTACGCGAAGACCGAGCCGCCGATCGAGCCCATGAAGACGACGCCGGGAATCGCGGTGGTCGGGCCGAAGCTCGGCAGCGCGTCGGGGTTGCTCCACAGCACGGCGCCGTCCGACGCGCGCAGGCCCCACGCGGCCGGGAGCTGCGGGTTCGCGATGTCGGTGCCGACCGCGGTGCTGAACAGCACCTTGCCCTCGCCGACCGCGGCGCTCGCGATGATGCCGCCGATGTCGCCGCCCGGCACGACCTTCGTCTGCCAGTAGGGCTCGACGCGTCCGGTGATCTCGTTCACGCCGTCGCGGTCGAGGACGTAGTACGTGCCGTCCTTGACGCCGACGCCCACCACCTCGCGCACGCGTCCGCCGATCTCGATCTCGAAGAGGTTCGGCACGCCGCCGATCGCGAGGTCGTCGTTGTCGACCTCGCGCGGACGCCAGACCCAGACCGGCGCGCCGTCGAGGGTGAGCGCGAAGATCGCCTCGTCGAAGGGCGGCATGGGCGGCGGCGGGTCGGGCGTGCTCGGGTCGTCGTCGGTGTCGCAGTTGCTCGACGCGGAGTAGACGAGTCTGCGCTTGACGTCGATCGTCGCCGACGACCAGACGTTGCCGCACGCCGTGCCGGTGCGGTCGTGGTCGCAGCCCGGGCGGGTCGCGAAGAAGTCCTTCGGCAGCCCGAGCTCTTCTGCGGTGTGGTAGCCGTCGTAGCGTCGCACCTCGTCGTCGGCGAACGGACGGCAGGTCGCGCCGGTCTCGAGGTCGAAGTACCAGCGCAGCGTGCCGCGACGCGCGTCGACGCTGTAGAAGCCGCCCTTGCCGCGCCCGAAGTCGTTCAGGTCCATGCCAAAAAAGACCTGCCCCTCGAACACCGCGGGCGAGGACAGGATCTCGTTGCGCTCGGTGAGGAAGTCGCAGTCCTCGCAGCCCGTGCCCGCGTCGAACTGCCAGACCAGCTCGCCGGTGGTCGCGTCGAGGCAGTACATGGTCATGCCGCTGCCGACGTAGAGCAGCCGCCGCCCGTCGACGTCGGCGATCGCGCCGGACGACGCCTGCGGGTACGACGCGCCCGGATGCGGCTTGAAGCGGTACGTCCAGATCGGCGAGCCGTCGTGGGTGCGCAGCGCATAGAGGATGCCGTCCCAGGACGGGACGTAGAGCGCCTGCACCGAGCCCTCGCCCGGCAGCTCGATCTCGGCCACGACCGGCGACGCCGTCACCACCGCGCCGGTCGTGAAGCGCCACAGCGGCACGAGCTTCGAGACCGTCCCCTTGTTGATCAGCGTCTCGTGCGGATTGAAGAACGTCCGCTCGTAGCCGCCGCCGTACATGCGCCACTCGCGGGGCGAGCTCTGCACTCCGGATCCGCCCGGATTCTGCGCGTCCGAGCAGGCCGCGACCGTGAGCGCGGCGCACAAGCAAGCGAGCGTTGCGGGGCCGGGTCGCATGGGCGCAACGTTTTCTCCAACGCCAGGGAGTTGTCCAGACGCTTTCCCGCGCCCGGGCCCCTTTCGCGCCGGCTCCCGGAGCGCGGAACGGCCGAGGGAGCTTGACCAGGCCCCGCCCGCCTGCGTATACTTCCCGCTACCGTGAAGGTCGCCCGGCTCGTTTTGAGCTTGACGCTCGCGCTGTTCGCCTTTCAGGCGAGCGGCGCGTTCGAGCTGGTCGCCGACGTCGAGTGCCGCGAGCGCTGCGTCGACGACGACGCGCGCGGGCGCTGCGCCGACTCGTGCACCGAGTGCAGCTGCTGCTTCCACCCGCGGCCGATGGCGCGCGCCTCGGTGACCGAGGCTCCAGCTCCCGCCTGCCGGACCTGTCCGCCGGCCGAGCCCACGCCCGAGTACGCCTCCGCGCCGCCGAGCGAGATCCTGCACGTCCCGATCTCCCTCGCCTGACGATCCTCTTTGCGTCCCGACGTCCCACACGAGCGGCGCGGGACCCGGACCAGCGAGGGAGACATGCTTCGTGCTCTTGCGGCCGCCGCCGTCGCGGCCGTCGTGTTCGACATCTGCGCGCAGCCCGCGCACGGCGCGAGCTGCGACATGACGCTCGAGCGCGCGCTCGAGATCGCGCGCGAGCGCGCGCCGTCCGTGCTCGCCGCGCGGGCGCGGATCGACGAGGCGCGCGCGCAGCTCGCCGGCGCTTCCAGGCTGCTGCGCTCGAATCCCGAGATCGAGGCCGACGCCGGACCGCGCTTCTCGGACGAGGGCGACACCACCGACGTGCGCGCCAAGCTGAGCCAGGCGTTCGAGCTCGGCGGCGCGCGCGCCGCGCGCATCGACGCCGCCGCAGCCGACGTCGCGCGCGAGGAGGCGAGCGCCGACGACGCGCAGCGCACGGCGCAGCGCGAGGTCGCCGAAGCGTTCCTGCGCGCGCGTGCGGCGGAAGAGCTCCTGATCGTCGCCGAGGACGCGGCGAGCGGCGCCGACGAGCTGCAGCGCGCAGCCGAGCGCCGCCATCGCGCGGGCGACGTCGCGATCCTCGAGGTCGCGGTCGCCCGCGCGTCGGCGGCGCACGCGCGTGCCGAGGCCGGCGCCGCCCGCGCCGCGCGCCGCGAAGCCGTCGGCAAGCTCGCCGTCCTGCTCGGCCAGGACGTCGACGTGCCGCCCCGCCCGTGCGGCCCGCTGCGCGCGCCCGAGCCGCTCGAGCTTCCGGAGCTCCTGCGCCGCGCGCCCGAGCGCGGCGACCTGCGCGCGCTCGGCGCGGAGATCGGCGCCGCCGAGGCCGAGGCGCGCCTCGGCGCGGCGCGCGCCTGGCCCGAGCTGCGCATCGGCACCGAGTACAAGCGCGAGGAGGGCGACGACATCTACCTCGGCGGCGTCGGCTTCTCGGTGCCGATCTTCGACCGCGGCGAGGCGGCGCGCGCCGCCGCCGAAGCGCGTGCGCGTCGCCTGCGTCTCGAGCTCGCGGCCGCGGAGCGCGCCGTCTCGGCGGACGTGCGCACGGCGTGGGAGGTGCAGCGCGAGCTCGACGCCGCGGCCGGCGAGCTCGAGCGCGTCGTCCCCGAGCTCGACGACGCGGAGAAGCTCGCGCGCGCGAGCTACGACGCGGGCGAGCTGTCGCTCGCGGACTTTCTGCAGCTGCGTCGCGAGACGCTCGAGCTACGCCGCGCGCGCATCGAGCACGCGCTCGCCGCCGCGCTGGCGCGCGTCGCCGTGCAGGCGCAGGCGAGGGTGCTGCGATGAGGACGCGGCCGTCGAGAACGCCGCAGGACGCACGACGCGTGCTCGTCGCCTGCACTCTCTTGCTCACGAACGCGCTCGTGCTCGGCGCGTGCGAGCAGCGCGCGCGGGACGAGCGCAGCGCGGCGCGCGCGCCGGCGTCGCACGCAGCAGACGCCGCGAGCACCGTGCACGACGAGCACACGGCACACGACGCCGACCGGCACGACGAGCACGGAGCCGCGCACGGCGCCCACGTGGACGCGCACGTCGGGCACGCCGAGCACGCGAGCGGCGACGTCATCCGCGTCGACCCCGGCATGCTGCGCGACCTGCGCGTCACCACCGCGCCCGTCGAGGTCCGTCCCGCCGGCGCGACCGTCACCGTGCTCGGCGAGCTGCACGTCAACGAGGACCGCTACGCCGAGGTCGGCGCGCCGATCCCGGCGCGCGTCGTCGAGGTGCGCGTCGCGCCGGGGGCGCGCGTCGAGACGGGCGAGACGCTGATCGAGCTCTCGAGCCCGGAGCTCGGACGCGCGCGCGCCGACCTGCTCGCCGCCCGCGCGCGCGCCGAGCTCGCGCGCAAGGCGCTCGCGCGCCTCGAAGCGCTCGCCGAGGAGCGCATCGTGCCCGCTCGGCGCGTGCAGGAGGCGCGCGCCGAGGCGGAGGCCGCGGACGCCGAGCTGCAGGCGGCGGGCGCCGCGCTCCATGCGCTCGGCGTCGATCCCGCGCAGGCCACCGCCGATCCCGCGCGCGCCGCGATTCTCGAGCTGCGCTCGCCGATCGACGGCGTCGTCATCGAGCGCAACGCGATGCGCGGCCAGCTCGCCGATCCCTCGAAGCCGCTCGTGCGCGTCGCCGACCTCTCCGAGCTCTGGCTCACGGCGCACGCCTTCGAGCGCGACGCCGTGCGCATCGCGCCCGGCGCCGCCGCCGAGGTCGGCTTCGCCGCGCTGCCCGGACGCGAGTTCCAGGGCACGGTGACGCTGGTCGGAAGCCGCGTCGAGCCCGAGTCGCGCACGATCCCGGTGCGCATCACGGTCGCGAACGAGGACGGCACGCTGCGTCCCGGCATGTCGGCCACCGCGCGCGTGCCGCTCGCCGACGAGATGAGCCGCGTGCTCGCCGTGCCCGCCGCGGCGCTGCAGCGCCTCGCCGACGGCTGGGTCGTGTTCCTGCCGCGCGGCGAGGGCCGGTTCGAGGTGCGCCCGGTCGGCCGCGGACGCGACCTCGGCGGCGAGGTCGAGGTGGTGTCCGGGCTCAAGCCCGACGAGCGCGTCGTCGTCGACGGCGCCTTCCTGCTCAAGGCCGAGGCCGAGAAGGCGCGCGGCGGCGGCGACGGACACGACCATGCGCACTGAGCGGGGGCGGACATGATCGCACGCATCGTCCGGGCCTCGTTCGCGCAGCCGGCGCTCGTCGTGCTGCTCACCCTCGCGGGCGCCGCGCTCGGCGCGAGCGCGCTCCTCGGTCTGCGGCGCGACGTCTTCCCCGACCTCGCCGCGCCGGTGTTCAACGTCATCGTCCAGAACCCCGCGATGAGCGCCGAGGAGCTCGAGCTCGGGATCGCGATCCCGATGGAGACGGCGCTCGCGGGCGTCCCCGAGGTGCGGCGCATCCGCTCGACGAGCCAGCTCGGCGTCGCGCAGATCACCGTCGAGCTCGAGCCGGACGCGGACTACTACCGCTCGCGCCAGCTCGTCTCGGAGCGCGTCGCGCAGGTCGCGCCACAGCTTCCGCCGGGCACCGGCACGCCGCTGCTTTCCAACGTCACCGGACGCCTCAACGAGGTGGTCGAGATCACGCTCGGCGCGAAGCCGGGCGCGGTCGACCTGATGACGCTGCGCGACCTCGCCGAGGTCGAAGTCAAGAATAGACTCCTCGCCGTGCCGGGCGTCGCGGCCGTCGAGCGCATCGGCGGCTACCTGCGCGAGTTTCAGGTGCAGCTCGATCCCGACCGCATGGCCGTGCGCGGCGTGACGCTCGACGAGGTGCTGCACGCGGTGCAGGGCGCGAACGAGAACGCGTCGGGCGGCTTCGTCGTGCAGGGTCCGATCGAGTGGAGCGTGCGCGCCGTTGGGCGCGCGCGCACCGTCGAGGACGTCCGCTCGACGGTGGTCGCGGTGCGCGGCGTGACACCGGTGCTGGTCGCCGACGTCGCCGACGTCATCGAGGGCCCGAGCGTGCGACGCGGGCTCGCGCACCGCCTCGGCGAGGAGGTGGTGCACGTCCGCGTCATCAAGCAGTACGGCGCCGACACCGTCGCGGTCGGCGATGGTGTGCGACGCGCGGTCGAGGATCTGCGCCGCACGCTGCCCGACGGCGTGACCATCGACGTCGACTACGACCAGTCGAAGCTCGTCGCAGACGCGCTCGGCGGTGTGGCGCGCGCGGTGCTCGCGGGCGCCGTGCTGGTCGTGCTCGTGCTGTTCGCGCTGCTCGGCGACTGGCGCGCGGCGCTGATCGTCACCGCGACGATCCCGCTGTCGATCGCGCTCTCCGGGCTGCTGCTCGAGACCTGGGGCGTCGGGCTCAACACCATGACGCTCGGCGGGCTGGCGATCGCGGTCGGGCTGCTGGTCGACGCGTCGATCATCATGGTGGAGGGCATCTCGCACCGGCTGACGACGCGCGCGGCGCCCGCGGGCGACGCCACGCCCGCCGAGCGGCGCGCGATCGCGCTCGCCGCGGCGATCGAGATGGGCCGCCCGATCGCGTTCGCGGCCGCGATCGTGGTCGCGGTCTTCCTGCCGCTGCTCTGGATGACCGGCATCGAGGGACGCATGTACCGGCCGCTCGCGGCGGCGGTGATCGCCGCGCTCGCGTCGTCGCTCGTGCTGGCGCTGACCGCGGTGCCGGTCGCCGCGGCGCTCTTCCTGTCGCCGCGACGGCGCGCGGCGGACGAGGACACCTGGATCATCGCCCGCGTCAAGCAACTCTACGCGCCGCTGCTCGACGGCGCGATGCGCCACGCCGGCGCGGTGCGACTCGCGACGCTCGCGATCACCGTGCCCGGGCTCGCGCTCGCCTTCGTCGTCGGCTCCGACTTCATGCCGCGGCTCGACGAGGGCGCGCTGATGATCCAGACCAGCGTCCCGCCCGAGGCCTCGCTCGAGGAGGTCGACCGGCTGAACCACCGCGTCGAGGACGCGCTGCGCGAGGTGCCGGACGTCGCGCAGATCGTGCGCCGCACCGGACGCTCGGAGCAGACGGAAGACCCGATGCCGCACACGCTGTCCGACGTGCTGGTCGTGCTGCGCGAGCGGCGCACGGGCACGCTCGACGAGATCACCGAGCGCATGCGCGAGGCGATCGCCAGGATCCCCGGCATCAACGCGCTGTTCACCACACCGCTCGGCATGCGCATCGACGAAGGCCTCGGCGGCACGCCGTCGGACATCGCGGTGCGGATCTTCGGTCCCGACCTCGACACGCTCGCGAGCCTCGCCGCGCGCGCGGAGGAGATCATGCGCGGCATCGACGGGCTCTCGGACCTGCGCGTCGAGCGCACGACCGGTCTGCCGCAGCTCCGCATCGAGGTCGACCGCGCGGCGGTGGCGCGCGTTGGCTTGACGCCGGGCGACGTCATCGAGGCGGTGCGCGTCGGCATGGTCGGCGAGCGGCAGAGCGAGGTGTGGGTCGGGCAGCGGCGCTTCGACCTCGTCGTGCGCCTGCAGGACCACCGACGCAACGACCTGAGCGCGATCCGCACGCTGCTGGTCGACGGGCACGACGGCAGCCGCATCCCGCTCGGCCAGCTCGCGCGCATCGAGCAGACGACGGGTCCGGCGTCGATCCGGCGCGAGGCCGGCTCGCGCCGCGTCGCGGTCGAGGCGAGCGTCGTCGGGCGCGACCTCGTCTCCGCGGCCGAGGAGGTGCGCGAGCGGCTCGCCGCCGAGCTCGCGCTGCCGACCGGCTACTTCTTCGACGTCGGCGGACGCGTCGAGAGCCAGGCGCGCGCGGCGCGCTCGCTGACGATCGCGATCGCGCTCGCGCTACTCGCGGTCGTGGTGCTGCTGCAGCTCGCGCTCGGCGCGGCGGCCGAGGTCGCGGTGATCCTCGCGACGCTGCCCGACGCGTTCGTCGGCGGCATCGTCGCGCTGCTCCTCGCCGGCGAGACCTGGAACGTGTCGTCGCTCGTCGGGCTGATCGGGCTCTTCGGCATCGCGGTGCAGAACGGGCTCGTGCTGATCACGCAGACGCGCTCGCTGGTCGCGGAAGGGCGTCCGTTCGCGGACGCGCTGCGCGAGGCGAGCATCGGACGCGTGCGGCCGAAGCTGCTCACCGCGTCGACGGCGATCCTCGGTCTGCTGCCGCTGCTCGTGCTGCCGCTGCACGGCACCGAGATCGAGCGGCCGCTCGCGATCGTGATGATCGGCGGGCTCGTCACGTCGACCGCGTTCACGCTGCTCGCGCTGCCGACGTTCTACGCCTGGGTGCACGACCTCGGCGCGCGCCTGCGCGCGCGCCGGACGGTCACGGGCTCAGGCTGAACGCCGAGAGGAAGCTCCACGCCGCGTCGGTCGCGCTGAACGTCCCCTGCGGATCGCGCTCGCCGCCCGGCCAGTCGTGGCCGAGGCCCGTGACCGCGCACAGCTCGGTGGTCGCGCCGTCGGCGCACTCGGGCGCGACCTCGCAGGTCGCGTTCGGCGCGAGCTCGACGAGCACGCGCGTCTCGCTGCACGAGTTGTGCTTGACGAACTCGCGCAGCGAGAACTCGCCGAGCGCGAACGGCACGACGGGATCCTCGACCATGTTGATGATCTGCATGGGGCGCGGCGCCGCCGGCTCGCACGGGAAGAGCGCCAGCGAGCCGCCGACCGGCGCGAACGCGGCGAAGAGGTCGGCCGCGTCGCAGGCGAGGCGGAAGGCCATCGCGCCGCCGTTCGAGAAGCCGGTCGCGTAGATCCGCTGCGGGTCGATGCAGTACTCGCTCTCGATCGCGGCGACCATGTCGCGGGTGAAGCCGACGTCGTCGACGTTCTCGCTCATCGCGGGGTCGCAGCAGACGCCGGCGTTCCACGACCGCCCGATGCCGTCGCCCGCGGCGGTGATGAAGCCCTCCGCCAGCGCCTTCTCGGCGAAGCCCGTCGTGGCGAGGATCTGCGCGCCGGTCGAGAAGACGCCGTGGTAGACGAGGACGAGCGGCACCGGCGCGCCGCCGACCGCCGCCTCGGGCACGACGAGCTCGAAGGTGCGCTCGAGGCCGCCCGAGGCGATGGTGATCTGCCGCGTGCCGGCGGCTCCGGTCTTGCCCGCGCAGGGGCCGCGATCGTGCGCGTCGCCGCAGGCCGCGAACGCAACCACGAGCAGCGCGAGCAGCGCGCCGCGGACCGTTTCTCTGAATCTGTTGCTCGTCATGGGCACAGGGGTCCTCATCGGCGTACGAAGCGCGGCGGGCGCTTCTCGAGGAACGCGGCCACCGCCTCCTTGTGCTCGGGCGACTTCCAGCACTCGCGCAGCATCTCGCTCTCGCGCTGCTGGACCTGCGTGAGGTCGGTCGCGCTGCCGTTCTCGGTCAAAAGCTGCTTGATCATGCGCAGCTGCGGCGCCGGGTTCGCCGCGATCTCGCCGGCGAGCGCGAGCGCGTCCGGCAGGAGCTGGTCGGGGGTGGTGAGCCGATCGGCGAGACCCCAGGCGTGCGCCTCGCGCGCGTCGTAGAGCTTGCCCGACAAGCACATCTCGCTCGCGCGACCGAAGCCGACCCGCTGCACGAGGAAGTGCGTGCTCGCGAGCTCCGGCACGAGCCCGACCTTGATGAAGAACATCCCGAAGCGCGCGCGCTCCGAGGCGATGATGACGTCGAACGGCAGGATCATCGTCATGCCGATGCCGACCGCGGCGCCGTTGACCGCCGCGACGAGCGGCTTCGAGCGCCGCAGCAGCCCCACCCAGTCGACGTTGGCGGGCATGCCGCCCGAGCCGCCCGCCGTGTTCGCGCCCGGGTCCTTGCCCTCGAGGCGCGTCTTGAAGGTGTCCTCCATGTCGGCGCCGGCGCAGAAGCCGCGCCCCGCGCCGGTCATGACGATCGCGCCGACCTCGGGGTCCGCGTTGGCGGCCTCGATCGCGCGCACCTGCTCCTCGGCCATCGCCGGCGTCCAGGCGTTGAGGCGATCGGGGCGGTTCAGCGTGATGAGCGCGACCGCGTCCCTGCGCTCGTAGAGGATGGTTTCGTACGCCATGCGCGCCCATAGCCGGGGGCACGCTGCAGGGTCAACGCGAAGCCCCTGCTACGGGCGACGCGCGGCGTGCGCGCCGCGCTCCGCTACGGCACCAGCACGATCTTGCCGAGCGCGCCCGGCTGCAGGACGAGCTCGTGCGCCTTCGCCGCCTCGGCGAGCGGCAGCTCGCAGCGGACGACCGGACGCAGCGTGCCGTTCTCGAGGCCGGCCGCGACCGCGGCGTGCGCGCGCGCGAACTCTTCCGGCGGCGTGTTCGCGAGCGACATGCCGAGGATCGTCGCGTCGATGCGCATCGTGAGACGCGGCTCGAACTCGAGCGTGCCGCGGCTGCCGATCACCACGATGCGGCCGTAGCGTGCGAGCGCCTCGAAGTCCTTCGCGAGGTTCACGTTGGCGAGCATCTCGGCGATCACGTCGACGCCGCGTCCGTCCGTGAGCTCGCGCACGCGCGCGAGGTAGTCCGGCGCGTGGTGGTCGAGGACGTGGTGCGCGCCCTGCTCGGCGACGCTGCGCCGTCCCTCGTCGGTGCCCGCGGTGCCGATCACGATCGCGCCGGCGGCGCGCGCGAGCTGCACCGCCGCCGTGCCGACGCCGCCGCTCGCGCCGTGCACGAGCAGCCATTCGCCGGGCTTGAGCTGCGCGCGCTGGAAGAGCGCGCGGTACGCCGTCAAGTATGGGATGCCGATCGCCGCGCCCTGGGCGAAGCTCAGGCGCTCCGGCAAGCGACGCACCTGCTCGGCCGGCGCGAGCGTGAGCTCGGCGTACGTGCCGGTGAGCGCGAGGTTGGTGTAGACGCGGTCGCCGACCGCGAGCTGCGTGACGCCCTCGCCCACCGCGTCGACGACGCCCGCGGCGTCCATGCCGGGCGTGTACGGCAGCGCCGCGGTGTAGCCCTGCTGACCCGCGCGGATGTACGTGTCGACCGGATTGACGCCGGCCGCGTGCACGCGGATCCGCACCTGGCCGGCGCCGGGCTGCGGATCCGGCACCTCGCGCAGCTCGAGCACCTCCGGGCCGCCGTGCTTCTCGACGCGTATCGCCTTCATTTCGCCTCGCCTCCGACTCGCCTGCGACCGCTAGGCCTTGCGCCGGCCCAGCACCTCGATCAGCTCCGCGACCTTCTTGCGCTGTTCCTTCGCGTCGCCGCTGCGGATCGCCTCCTCGACGCAGTGCGCGACGTGGTCGCGCAGGATCTCCTCCTCGACGCGCCGCAACGCCGCCTTCACCGCCTGGATCTGCGTGATGACGTCGATGCAGTAGCGGTCGTCGTCGACCATGCGGGCGATGCCGCGCACCTGGCCCTCGATGCGCCCGAGACGCGCGAGACAGGAGCGCTTCGTGGTCGCGTTCATGAGCGTGGACAGTACCCTTACCCGGTACGCTCGACAAGACGACGGTGGGGTTACGCTCTATCGGCAAGCTTTTCACCGCAGGTACTGGACATATACCCCCAGGTGGTATAGGCCGGACGCCACGGAGGACGACGTGGAAGCAACGCACAAGCACTCACACTCGTTCGTGCCCGCGATGGGCCTCGACTGGCTGACGCCGCTCTACGACCCCTGCATCCGGCTCCTGCTGCGCGAGGACGAGGTCAAGCAACAGCTCGTCGACCAGGCGCGGATCCAGCCCGGGATGACCGTCGTCGACCTGGGCTGCGGCACCGGCACGCTGGCGCTCATGGTGAAGCGCTCGCACCCGACGGCGCGCGTCATCGGGATCGACGTCGACCCGAAGATCCTCGACATCGCGCGCGGCAAGCTCGCCGACGCCAAGGTCGAGGTCGAGCTGCGCCAGGGGAGGATCGAGGAGGTCGGCCTGCAGCCGGGCTCGCTCGACCGCGTGCTGTCGACGCTCGTCCTGCACCATCTCACGGCCGACGAGAAGCTCGGCGCGCTGCGCGCCGCGCGCGCGGCGCTGCGTCCGGGCGGCGAGCTGCACGTCGCCGACTTCGGTCCGCCCAGCAACGCGCTGATGTGGCTCCTGTCGCTGCCGATCCGCCTGTTCGACGGCGAGGACCGCGTGCTTCCCAACCTGACCGGACGCCTGCCCGAGATCATCCGCGCGGCGGGCTTCAGCGACGTGCGCGAGCGCGGCTCGCGCATGACGGGCTTCGGCACGCTCGTCTACTGGAGCGCGGTCGCGTGAGCGCCGCGCGGGCTTGAGCGGCGCGCGCGAGACGGTCGTGCGCGCCGCGCCGCGCGCCGACGCCGCGGGTCAGCCGAGGATCGTCCGCCCCTCGAGGTAGCCCATCTCGACGAGCTGCGCGCCGGGCGTGCGCCGCTCGAGCTCGCGGCGGATCGGCTCCGTGTCGATCGGCCTGGTGAGCGGCGGCATCCAGTCGTCGTGGTGGCAGAGGATGACGCGGCCGGGCTTCAGCAGCTCGACCTCGTCGGCGACGAAGCTCGCGAGCGTCCCCTGGTGGGGCTCGCCGTCGACGTTGCCGCGGCCCACCGCGGCGAGCAGCGCGACGTCGGGCCGGAGGTCGCGCAGGAGACCGCTCCAGTGCCCGGAGCTGTCCTTCCAGAAGATCGAGCCGGCGGGCGTCTCGATGAGGAACGCGAACGACCCGCCCTCGCCGCGCGGATGGCGGTCGCTCTCGTGCATGTGCTTGGCGATGTCGTCGCCAAGCGCGCCCGAGTGCAGGAGCTGCATCGCGCCCTCGACGCGCATGACGCGCTCCTGATGCTTGACGCCGAGGTCGCCGAGGCAGGGATCGTCGGCCGCCGAGCCCATCGTCGCCCAGATGCACGAGTGCAGGCTCGGGAAGACGCGCACGCGCACGTCCTTCGCGAGCTCGATCGGCTCGCCGCCCGCGACCGCCATGAGCTGCTGCTCGGGGATCCTGTCGACGTCGTGCAGCAGGCGCACGGTCTCGTGTGAGCCGATCACGGTGGCGCCGGTCTGACGCGCGATGCGCTCCGCGCCCCACAGGTGGTCGAAGTGCGAGTGCCCGATCAGCACCCAGTCGGCGCGCTTCACGTCGGCGACCGTCATGCCGACCGGCGGCGCCGCCGGCACGCGGTCGATGTAGGCGTCGAGGAAGATCGTCAGCTCGCCGACGACGAGGCGGAAGGTCGAGACGCCGAGCCAGTCGAGGGTCACCCGCATGGCGCACGCTTAGCAGGCCGCGCACGCGGGCGTCAGGGCGCAACCTGCGCCGCGGTTCCGCTCCCGGAGGATCGTGGTAGGCTCTTCCTCGGTACCGCGAACCATGCGTTCACCACCCGAGCGGTACGCTCCTCACAACCACTCAGGAGGGAACCATGAAGAAGGCACCACGATTCGTCGCGCTCGCCGCGCTGGGCGTCGCCCTCGCCGCGACCCCGGTCGCCGCGCAGACCTCGACCACCACCACGACGACGACCACGACGACCCGCAGCAGCGCCGACCTCGAACGCCTCGAGAGCGCCGAGCGTCAGCTCGCCGCGCAGGCGTCGGCCACCAAGGGCGCGGCGCAGCAGGAGATCCTGCTCGAGAAGCGCCGCGTGCAGATGCTGATCGATGCGCTCGAGAGCGGTCAGCGCGTCGACCCGCGCGAGGTCGACGCGGCGGTGAGCGGCCCGAGCACGCCGTTCTGACCCGAGCTCACCCTTCGCGAAGCGAGCGCACCGCGCCGAGGGGAGGCGTACGCTCGCGGCGACGGCTCAGCCCGCCGCGACGACGCCCTCGTCCTGCGGCTTCGCGCCGCGGCTGCAGCGGTCGAGCGCTTCGCGCGCCGCGCGCAGCTTCTCGAGCGCTTGCTGCTGGTCGCCCTGTCTGAGCGCGTCGGCAGCCGCGCTCATCAAGCTCGCGTAGCCCGGGCAACCCGGGACCGCACGAGGGGTGGCCTCGGCCACCCCTCGTAGCGGCGCCAGCGCGAGAACGACGACGACGAAACGGAGCACAGACAGCACGTCCGCCGCCTAGCGCAAGCGTCGCGCCAGCCGGCGGCGTCGCGAACCGCCCGTCGTTGCTGAGCGCGCGGATTCGACGCGCCGCGCGCGCTGCCCAATGCGCGGGCAGTGCGCAAAAAGCAGGCTCCGTCAGCCGGGCAGCGCGGCGCGCTCGTAGCCCGCGGGCACCTGGAACAGCTTCGGATCGATGTCCTTGCGCTGGATGTCCTTGACGCGGAACTCGACCGTCTCGCCGTCCTCGGTGGCACGCACGCGCACCGGGAAGCCGCCGACCTCGTCGAGCAGCTCGAACACCTCGGCACCGGGCGCGGCCTCGAGACCCTCCCAGTTCATCGCGGAGAGCACCTCGCGCTGGAACTCGGCGAGCTTGCGCAGGCCGACGAGGTCGTCGGGCTTGAGCCCGGTGTCGCTCCACGACGCGACGCAGGCCTCGGCGATGCGCTTGCCGCCGCGCTGCACCTCGAACTCGCGGCACGAGCGCCCCTCGACGGAGCTCGTCTTGCCGGTGGCGACCGCCTTGAGCGGCGCGGGCTCCTTCTTCTGCCCGGCGCTGCCGAGCCCGCCGAACTCCTTCATCGCCTGCTCGACCGCGGCGCGGTCCTCGGCCGACATGTTCTCCATCTGGGCGCGGATCTGCGCGCGCGCCGACTCGAGCGACGAAGCGAGCCGCTTGGCGTCGGCGCGGGTGATCTCGAAGTAGGTCTTCTCCTGGTCGTCGATCACGATCAGCGTGTCGTTCGCGCCGCGGAAGAGAACGGTGCCGGACTCCTTCTCGTCGGCGTCCGTGCGCGTGCCCTCCATGCGCACGTCCGTGCCCGACGCGTAGAGAAGGCCCGTCAGGCGACGCTTGTCCTTCGCCGCTGGGTCGTTCGCGGCCTTCGCGGAGGCGGCCGGCGGCTGCCCGCTCTTGCCGACGGCATCGCCCGGCTCCTCGCTCTCCGTCACGATGACGACGCCCGCCCGGGCCGCCGTCGGCAACCCGAGCGCTCCCACGAGCAGAACCGCAAACCACCAGCTACGTGCACGCGTCATCGCATCCTCCAGTTGCATGGCCGCCTCCCGTCTTCCGGTGAACGATCGGCTCGACCGGAAGGGAAGCGGGCGTCGCCGAGCATAGCAGCGTAGCGGGAAAGCGCAGTGCGCTGCTAACTGCGGCGCGTGGACGCCACGGGCCTGACCATCTTCGCGCTGGTCTATCTCGGCATGCTCGCGGGCGGCGTGCCGGGCCTGCTGATCGACCGCACCGGGATCGCGCTGCTCGGCGCGATCGCGCTGCTCGCAACCGAGCGCGTCGGCGTCGACGAGGCCTGGCAGGCGGTCGACGTGGAGACGATCGCGCTGCTCTTCGGGCTGATGATCGTCTCGGCGCAGCTCCGTCAGGGCGGCTTCTACGGTCTCGTCACGCGGCGCCTCACGCTGCACCAGACGTCGCCCGAGCGACTGCTCGCGCTGGTGATCGTGCTCGCCGGCGCCCTGTCGGCGGTGCTGGTGAACGACATCGTCTGCCTCGCGATGACGCCGGTGCTGATCGAGGTGTGCGCGCGGCGCAAGCTCGATCCGGTGCCGTTCCTGCTCGCGCTCGCCTGCGCCGCCAACGTCGGCTCGGCGGCGACGCTGATCGGCAACCCGCAGAACATGCTGCTCGGACAAAGGCTCGGGCTGTCGTTCGCGGGCTACTTGCTCGACGCGTCCGTGCCGGTGCTGCTCGGTCTCGGCGTCGTGTGGCTGGTGATCCGCGCGCTCTACGGAGGGCGCTGGAACGCGGCGCCGCTGCCGGACGCCACCAAGCAGGCGCGCGCGCTGCAGGTGCGCTTCGACGCCTGGCAGAGCACGAAGGGTCTGCTCGTGCTCGGAGGCATCGTGTTGCTCTTCCTCTTCACCGAGCTGCCGCGCGAGCTCGTCGCGCTGACCGGCGCCGGCATCCTGCTCGTCAGCCGGCGAACGGCGTCGCGCGCCCAGCTCGCGCTCGTCGACTGGCACCTGCTGGTGCTGTTCATCGGGCTCTTCGTCGTCAATCACGCATTCAGCGCGAGCGGCGCCGCGGCCGCGATGGTGCACGAAGCGGCGGCGGTCGGCCTCGACCTGCGCGAGCCGGGCTGGCTCTTCGTCGTCGCGGCGACGCTCTCGAACCTGGTGTCGAACGTCCCTGCGGTGATGCTGCTGCTGCCGGCGGCGACCGATCCGCTCGCGGGCCCGGTGCTGGCGCTGTCGAGCACGCTCGCCGGCAACCTGATCGTCGTCGGCAGCATCGCGAACATCATCGTGCTCGAGCAGGCGTCGCGGACCGGGCTCGAGATCGACTGGCGCACGCACGCGCGGGTCGGCGTGCCGGTGACGCTCGCGACGCTGGCGATCGCCGGCGCGTGGCTGTGGCTGCTCGGGGCGTAGCTCGGCAGACGCCGTGAGCTCGCGGGCGGGATGTCACCCGGCGGGCGCGGCGGAGCTCGGCGCGTGTCGCGCGGCGGACGCGACTCAGCCGGCGCGCAGCGCGGGCAGGACGTCGCGCGCGAGCAGCGCGACCGCGTCGAGCTTGCTCGCGTGGTCGCCGGCGATGTGCAGCACGACCTCGCTCACGCCGAGCGCCCGTAGCTCCCGCAGGCGCGCGAGCGCGCGCGGCGGCGTGCCGAAGACGTGCGCGCGCTCGAGGTCGCCGAAGAGCCGCGTCATCGTGCGCGCCGCGTCGGCACGTCGGCGCGCTTCGGCGTCGCTCTCCGCGAGCGCCGCGAGGCAGTAGACCGAGCGCGTGAGCGTCGCGGGGTCGCGACCCGCGGCGGCGCACGCCCGATCGAGCTCGCGGCTGCGCGCCTCGAGCTCGGCGACGAACGGACAGTTCCAGCCGTCCGCGACCCGTGCGGCCGCGTCGAGGACGGCGCGCGAGCGTCCGCCGAGCCAGACCGGCACCGGCTGCGCCGCGTCCTCCTGCACGGATGCGCGCAGCCGCGCGACGTCGTCGGCGAGCGTGGCGGCGCGCTCGGCGTCGTCGCGCGCGGTGACGCCGAGCGCACGTGCCGCGCGACGGTAGGTGAAGCCGCCGAGCCCGACGCCGAGCACCAGTCGCCCCGGCGCCAGCGCGGCGAGCGTCCGCATCTGCAGCGCGAGCAGCGCGTGCGCGCGCAGCGGCAGCGCGAGCACGAGCGGTCCGATGCGCAGCGTCGTCGTCGCGGCGAGCGCTGCGAGCAGCGTCGTGCACTCGAGCGGCGTTTCGCCGTCGGGACGCAGCGACACGAGATGATCCGGCACCCAGACGCCGTCGAGCCCAGCCGCTTCGCAGGCGCGCGCGAGCTCGCGCACCTGCGCGAAGGTGACGCCGTGGACCGGCAGCTCGATGCTGATCCGCAGAGCGCTCATCGCCTCGCGACGCCGCTGCTTGAGATCGGGGTCATCGCTTCCGTACAACGCGCACATGGCGTCCCGAACGGCAAAGGTCGCGATCGCCGGGCTCGGCATCACCGAGCAGGGCAAGGTGTACGGCCCGAGCGCGGTCGGCTTCGCGGTCGAAGCGGTGCGGCTCGCGCTCGAGGACGCAGGTCTCGAGGCGCAGGACCTCGACGGTCTGCTGGTCAACCCCGGGCTCACCTGGGGCCAGGCCGCGACCATGGGCTCGTTCGCGCTGCAGCAAGCGCTCGGTCTCAAGGACCTGCGTCTGTCGGCGGCGATGAACCTCGGCGGCGCGACCGCCGGCGCGATGATCATGCAGGCGGCGCTCGCGATCGAGGCCGGGCTCGCGACGAACGTCGCGTGCGTGTTCTCCGACGCGCCGCTCAAGCCGCCGCGGCCCGCGGGCGAGAAGGGCTCGGGCTCCGGCTCGTCGGGCGCCTACGCCTTCGCCGGCGACCTCAACGCCGCGTACGGCGCGTTCGGCGTGAACGGCCTCTACGCGCTGGTCGCGCAGCGTCACATGCACCGCTACGGCACGACCAACGACCACCTCGGCGCCATCGCGGTCGCCGAGCGCGCCTGGGCGCAGGGCAACCCGCGCGCGCAGTTCTACGGCAAGCCGCTGACGCTCGAGGAGTACCACGCGTCGCGCTGGGTGGCGGAGCCGTTCCACCTGCTCGACTGCTGCCTCGTGTCGAACGGCGGGCTCGCGGTGATCGTCACGAGCGCCGAGCGCGCGCGCTCGCTGCGTCAGCCGCCGGTGTACGTCCTCGGCATGGGTCAGGGGCATCCGGGCGGCGATCCGATCGAGACGCTCACGTCGGGCGCACCCATCGCCGCGAAGACCGCCTTCGAGATGGCCGGCGCGACGCTCGCGGACGTCGACTTCTGCGAGATCTACGATTGCTACACCTTCACCGTGCTGGTGACGCTCGAGGACTACGGCTTCTGCAAGAAGGGCGAGGGCGGACCGTTCGTCGCCGACGGACGCATCGCTCCCGGCGGCTCGCTGCCGGTCAACACGGGCGGCGGGCAGCTCTCGTCGTTCTACATGTGGGGCATGACGCCGATCAGCGAGGCCGTCATCCAGCTGCGCGGCCAGGGCGGCGCGCGTCAAGTCGAGAAGAACGATCTCTGTCTGGTGAGCGGCAACGGCGGCGTGCTGTCGACGCACGCGACGCTGCTGCTCTCGAAGCACCCGAGCTGAGCATGAACGCGATCGCCAAGCCCGTTCCGCGCGTCACCGAAGAGCTGGCGCCGTTCTTCGAGGCCGCCAAGCGCGGCGAGCTCGTGGTGCAGCGCTGCACCGACTGCGGCTTGCTCCGCTTTCCGCCGCGCGAGGTATGCAGCCGCTGCTGGTCGCGCAACGCCGACTGGACGAAGGTCTCGGGGCGCGGAGAGGTCTACAGCTTCTACGTGATGCACCAGATCTACCACCCCGGCTTCGCGACCGAGGTCCCGTACCCGGTGGTGGTGGTCGAGCTCGAGGAGGGCGTGCGGGTGCTGTCGAACCTCGTCGACTGCCCGCGCGAGAAGATCACGATCGGCATGCCGGTCGAGGTCACCTTCGAGGAGCTGAGCCCCGAGGTCACGCTGCCGAAGTTCCGCCCGCGGGCGAGCTGATCTGCGCGCTTTGCTGCGCCGCGGCGCGCGCGCAGCGCACGTCCGCGACGCTCACCGGCACGCGACCCGCACGCGCTGCAGCTGGCAGCGCGGCCGCGCGCCGCCCGGCGGATTCCACGCCGCGCGTGCGCACTCGTCCTCGGCGCCGAGCACGATCGCGGCGGTCGCCGACGCCGGGTCGGGCATCTCGACGGCTTCCCGATGCTTCGCGACCACGCGCCAGTCGAGGAGCCCGTCCGCCTTGCGCGAGCGGTCGTGCACCACGACGCGCACGATCCCGTCGACGGTGCCCTTCGGATCGCGGTAAAGCCAGCGCGTCCCGGCCGCGTTCACGGTCCAGCGCTCGCCGCCGGGGACGGTGACGTCGTAGCGCACGCCGTCCGCATCGGCGACGACGACGCGCACGCCATTGATGCTTGGATTGACGCCGCTCCACGGCTTCGGGACGATCGCCTGCCCGGCGAAGGTCAGCGAGAACGGCGAGCCGCGCAGGACGAGGACCGGCTTCGTCGCGAGCGGACCGCTCTCGCACACCGCCGGCGTCGGCGGCTCGCTGCACGTGCAGCCCGCGCAGGTCGCGCCCGCCGCGCAGTCGTCGTCGCTCTCGCACTCCTCGCCCGGATCGAGGTCGCCGTCGCCGCACTGCGCGAGCTGCAGCTCGTAGGCGCCGACGTCGACGCCCGCTCCGACCGGACGTGGCGCACCGTCGAGGTCGACCGTCGGCGCGCCGCTCGCCGTGCCGGCGTCGACCGCGGGGCTCGTCGGCAAGAGGTGGAAGTCGCTGCCCGGCGCGACGAAGTGCTGCGCGGGCGTCGCGACGAACGAGTGCACGTCGTAGCCGAGCGCCTGCCAAGCGGCGAGCGAGACGATGGTGTCGCCGCCGTCCGCGCTGAAGCGGCTCATGACGCTGTTGTAGTCCGACGAGAAGCCCGGCCGGCTCGAGGCGTCGATCGAGATCACGCCGCGGAACGAGTGGAAGCTGTAGAGGATGTTGTTGTGCAGCGTGTTGCCGGTCGAGCCGTTGTTGATGTTGATCGCCCAGCGCGCGTCGGACGCCTGGATGATCGTGTTGTTGATCACCAGGTTGTCCTTCGCGCCGGCGCTCGCGTCGATGCGGTAGAGGCTGATGCCGCTCGCGTGGTTGTCGAACAGCAGGTTGTTGCGGATCGTGCTCCGCGTCCCGCCGTCCATGTTGATGCCCGAGCCGCCGCCGCGTCCGTTGTCCCAGATGACGTTGCCCTCGACGAGCGCGTCCTCGATCAGGCCGTCGCCGCCGAGGCTCGCGTCGCCGTTGAAGTGGATGCCGTTCGCGTTGTTCGACCAGATGAGGTTGTTGCGCACGATCGGGCGGTCGGAGCTGTTCGACACGTAGATGCCGTGCTCGATCTGCGAGTGGTGCGCCTCGTTGTGCTCGGCGACGAAGTCGTCGACGAAGCCCGTCAAGATTCCCCAGCGCCCGTTCCAGCCGAGCTTGCAGTTGCGCACCGTGACGTGCGAGCCGAGCACGGCGCGGATGCCGGCGCGCGTGCGCTCGTTGACGACGAAGCCGTCGATCACGACGTGCGACGCGCCCTCGAGGTTGATGCCGTCGGGCGTGATCGGGTTGTTCGCGGTGATGCGGACGTTCGGTCCCTCGGCGCGGAAGGTGATCGGCGCGCCCGGAGCGCCCGAGCGCGTCAAGTAGAAACCCTGATAGTCGCCGTCGAGGACGTGCACCGTGTCGCCGGGAGCGACCCTGGTCGCGGCGTGCACGAGCGTCGCCCACGCGGTCGCGATCGACAGGCCGTCGTTCGCGTCGTTGCCGCCGTTTCTCACCCAGTAGTCCGCGGCGTGCGCGACGCTCGCGCTCGCGAGCAGCAGCCCCAGCACCACGCCCGAGATCGCCCTCATCTCCGCCCTCCCCCGGTGGTCTCGAGCAGCGAGGATGCGAGAGCGCGCGCCTCGACTCAATGCCGCCCGCGCGAAGGAACGGTCGCGTGCCGCGCGGCGCGCAGCGACCGGCAAAGCGCTCGCTGCGACGTCACGCCGAGCGCCCGGCTCTCGCTGCCGCGAACGCGATGCCGACCGCGGCGATCGCGAGCCCCGGCACCCAGAACGTCGCCGCGAGATCGAGGTGCACGGCGAGCCAGCCACCGAGCAGCGGTCCGATCACGTTGCCGATCATCATCGCGGTCGAGCCGAGACCCGCCATGCGACCGCGCGCGCTCTCCGGCGCGCGCGAGCCGATCAGCTGGAACACGAGCGGAATGAAGCCCGCGACCGACACGCCGGAGAGCAGCCGCAGCACGAACAGCACCTCGACCCGGCGCGCGAGGAAGCCGACCGCCGCGTACGCGAGCCCGGAGAGCACCAGCGACAGGAGCATCACCCGCTCGACGCCGTGACGCCCGCCGAGCCGCGCCCACGCGGTGCTGATGAACATCGCCGGCACGCCGGCGACGAAGATCACGGAGCCCGTGGTGGTCGCGACCGCGTCGCGCGGCACGCCGAGCTTCTCGACGAACAGCGCGAGCGTCGGCCACGACGCCATGATCATCACCTGGAAGAGCACGACGAGCGCGAGCAGCGCGAGCGTCCCGCGGTCGCGGACGAGCTGCGCGAGCCTGATCCGCGACGCGTGCGACGCGTGCGCCGCGGCGGCCTCGCGACGCGGCTCCTCGAGCACCATCGCGCACACGAGGCCGGCGGTCGCGGCGAGCGCGCCGACGCCGAAGAAGAGCGCGCGCATGCCGACCAGGTCGGCGATGACGCCGCCGATCAATGGACCCGAGAGGCTGCCCGCGGCGCGCGCGCTCTGCAGCATCGCGAGCGCACGCCCGACCCGCGCGGGCGGCGTGCTCGCCGAGAGCAGCGCGACCGCGGCGGGAAACACGCCGCTCACCGCGCCCTGCAGCGCGCGCCAGCCGAGCAGCGCGAGCGCCGAGTTCGCGAAGCCCATGCCGGTCGTCGCGAGCGCGATGCCGAACACCGAGCGCACCACCATCGGCTTGTGCCCGACGCGATCGGCGAACGTGCCCCAAACCGGCGTCGCGAACACGGCGACGATGAACGGTGCCGAGCCCAGCACGCCGGTCCAGTAGCGAACCGCGTCGCGGTCGGTGACGCCGATGTCCTGCAGGTAGAGCGGCAGCAGCGGCAGGATCGCCGTCATCCCGGCGAGGGTGAGGAACTGCGCGGCGCACACGATCCAGAGGTTCAGGCGCTCGGTGCGCGGCGAGGTCGACATCGTGCGCTTCTGTAGACGCCGCGTCCGGCGGCGTCGAGATGCGCTCGCGGCGCGGGGCCCGTGCTGCGTGGTGCGGGGCCGTGCTGCGTGGTGCGGGCGCCGTCCTGCGTCGCGCGCCGTTCGTCGTGGCGCGCTCGCGGTGCTCAGGCGTGCGTGGGTGCGCACAGAATTGCCGGTGTGGCAAAAAGCCATATCGACCAGCGCGCGACTCCCGTGATAGCGCCACAGCATGGCTCCCGCGACCGCGCGTCCGGGCTCCGCGGGCCGAGTGCAAGCCGGGATCCTTCTCCTCGCGACCTGCTTCCTCCTGTCCGGCTTCGGTAGCCTCGCGCTCGAGGTCGTCTGGACGCGTCAACTACGGCTGGTCTTCGGCTCCACGACGCTGGCGGCGAGCACGATCCTCGTCGCCTACATGCTCGGCCTCGGGCTCGGCGGGCTTGCGGGCGGACGCGTGGCGGACCGGCTGCGCGACGGCGTCCGCGCGTACGGCTGGATCGAGATCGCGATCGGCCTCTACGCGCTCCTCGTGCCGACGCTGATCGGCTGGTTCCCCGTGCTGAACCGCACGGTGCTGCAGGACCTGAGCTTCTGGCCGGCGGCGCTCGGGCGCTTCGTGCTCGCGCTCGGCTTGTTCTTGATCCCGACGGTCCTGATGGGCGCCACGCTGCCAATTTTGGTCGCGGCGCTCGTGCGGCACGATCCGCGGATCGCACGCGGCAGCGGCCTGCTCTACGGGATCAACACGCTGGGCGCGGTCGCGGGCGTGTTCGTCGCGACCTTCGTGCTCTTCCCGGCGGTCGGCGTGTGGCGGACGAACCTGATCGGGGCGCTGGTCGACATCGCGGTCGGCGTGCTCGCGGTCGCGCTGCTGCCGCTGCTGATCCGCGGCGCTCCTGCGACCGTCGATGCTGCGGCGGCGCGCGCACGCGACGCCGGGCACGACGTGCAGCCCGACGTACGGCCGACCGCGACGCCGACGCGGCTCGCGCCGCAGGTCGACGCGCACGTCGCGCCCGCGGCGGTCCTCACCGCCTACGCCGGCGTCGGCCTCGTCGCGCTGGTCTGCGAGGTCGGCTGGATGCGCGGTCTCGCGATCGTGCTCGGCTCGTCGATCTACGGCTTCGCGGCCATGCTCGGCGCCTTCCTCTCCGGCATCGCGCTCGGCAGCCTGATCTTCCGCAGGTGGGCCGAGCGCACGCGGCGGCCGGTGCTGCTGCTCGGCGTCGGCCTCGCCGCGCTCGGCGTGCTCGCGCTCGCGACCACGGCGGCGCTGCCCGAGCTACCGAGCGTCTTTTTGCGCTTGATCACACGCAGCCCGGAGGCGGATCGCAGCCTCGTCTTTCTCCAGGTCGTCTTCTGCATGGCGACGCTGCTGCCGCCGACGCTGATCCTGGGCGGGCTCTTCCCGCTGCTCGCGCGCATCGTCGCGGCGTCGACGCGCGATGCGGGCGTCGCGATCGGCTGGGTCTACTTCGCGAACACGATCGGTGCGGCGGCGGGCGCGTTCGTCGCGGGGTTCGTGCTGCTGCCGACGATCGGCCTCGAGCGCATGCTCGCGCTCGCCTCGGCGCTCGCGCTCGCTTTGGCGTCGCTCTTCCTGATCCGTGCGGCGCGCGGAACGACGACGCGGGTCGCCGCGGCCGCGCCGCTCGCGGCGGCGATCGCTTTGCTCTCGACGTCGCTGCCGTTCGACCGCGCGAAGCTGACGCGCGGCGTGTTCCACAGCCCCGACGCGCACATGACCTTCGCGATCGAGATGGTGCCGTTCGCCGGCGAGGCGCGGCCGTCGCTGCTCTACTACCGCGACGGCATCAACGCGACGATCTCCGTGCACCGCCTCGCCGGGATGACGGCGATGAAGGTGAACGGCAAGGTCGACGCGTCGGACGGCGAGGACATGCCGAACCAGGTGCTGCCCGCGCACGTCGCGTTGCTCTTCGGACCGCCCGCGCGCGACGTGCTGGTGATCGGCTGGGCGTCGGGCGTGACGGTCGGCTCGGTCGCGCAGCACGACGGCGTCGAGCGCATCGACGCGGTCGAGATCGAGCCCGCGGTGATCGAGGCCTCGCACTTCTTCGACGACGTCAACGGACGCCCGCTCGACGATCCGCGCGTGCGCGTCATCCTCGACGACGGCCGCACCTTCCTCGAGAACGCGCAGGACGCGTACGACGTCATCATCTCGCAGCCCTCGAACCCGTGGATGACGGGTGTCGCGAACCTCTTCACGCACGAGTTCTTCAAAGCCGCGAGCCGCGCGCTGCGCCCCGACGGTCGTCTGCTGCAGTGGATGCAGCTCTACGGCATGGAGCCCGAGTCGCTCGCCGCGGTGCTGGCCGCGATGCGCGCGGAGTTTCCGTACGTCTACGGCTTCGCCGATCGCGGGATGGGCGCGAACGTCCTCCTGCTCGCGATGCGGCGGCCGCTCACGCGCGACGACCTGCCGCGCTGGGAAGACCTCGACGACGGAGTCCGCGAGGATCTGCGCCGCGTCCGAAACTTCTCGACCGAAGACCTCTGGAGCCTGCTGCGCGTGCTGCCCCCGGACGTCGACCGGCTCGCGCGTCGCGCGAGCGTGCGCAACTCCGACGGCAACCTGTTCATCGAGCTGCGCGCGCCGCTGGTCGCGAACCGCACCGCGACGCCGGACAACTGGCGCGCGCTCGCCAAGTCGAGCGACGCGGTGTTGCCGTTTCTCGAGTCGCTCGGTGAAGAGCTCGACCACGAGCGCGTCGCCGCGCTCGCGCTGTCGTACACCGCGCAGCGACGCGACTACCCGGTCGCCGAGCAGCTTCTCCGCGCCGCGGGCGAGCGCGGCCGCGCGGGACACGCGATCACGGCAGCGGTCACGATGGTGCGCGCGCTCGACCGCAGCGGCCAGCTCTCGCACGAGAACCAGCTCGCGTCGCTCGACGAAGCGGTGGAGCTCGCGCCCGACGCGTTCGAGCCGCGCCTGCTGCGCGGCCAGGTGCGTCTCGAAGCGGACCAACCCGAGCTCGCGCTGGCGGACGCGGAGGACGCGCTCGCCCGGCGTCCGGACGATCCGCGGGCGCGGGTGCTGCGCATGCGCGCACGCGCCGCTCTCGACCGGAATCACGAGGCAGCCGAGGACGCAGATGCTCTGCTGCGCTCGCGCTTCGCCCACGGCGACGACGACCTCGCGCGCGAGGCGGCCGCGATCTACGTCGCGGCCGGACGCTTCGAGGACGCCCGACCGCTCCTCGAGCAGGAGCTGCTCGATCGCGATCCGGTGTGGGAGGACGGCTGGGCGATGCTCGCCTTGGTGTACGAGCGAGCGGGCCGCGAGCGCGACGCGGAGATGGCGCGCTACAACGTGGCCGTGGCGCGCGCGAACCGCGCACGGCAGCTGCACCGGCTCGCGCGCCTTGCGCTCTGGCAGGGCGAAGTCGACGACGCGCGAATTCTTCTCGAGGTCGCGACGTCCATCGATCCCGAATACGCAGCCGCGCGCGACGACCTCGACGGCCTCGCGCAGACGGCCCTCGTGCAGTGAGGTTCGCGCGACCCGCGCGAGCGTTGTGGCGGCGGAACCGACGGGCTAAGTTGAGTCACCCCAGGAGGTCGCAATGGCGGACGAAGGACTCGCACCCAGCCTGCTGCTCGCCATGCCGCAGCTGGACGACCCCAACTTCAACCGGGCCGTGGTCCTCCTCTGCAGGCACACCGACGAGGGAGCGCTCGGCTTCATCGTCAACCGTCCGGTGCACGTGAACGCGCGGGAGCTCCTGGCGCTCGACCCGCCGATCGAGTCGGACGCGACGTTGACGGTGTGGGAGGGCGGTCCGGTGAGCCAGGAGCGCGGCTGGCTGCTCTGCCGGCAGGCGCCGTCCGACGCGAGCAACCTCGAGGTCTGCGAGGGGCTGTACATGTCGAACTCGCCGACCGTCCTGCGGCGCATCCTCGAGGGCGATCCGCGCAACTGCGAGCCCGACCGCAGCCGGCTCTTCCTCGGCTACGCGGGCTGGGGTCCGGGGCAGCTCGACAGCGAGCTCGCGATGTCGTCGTGGCTCAACGCGCCGCTCGACCTCGACCTCGTGTTCCACACCGCGCCGGAAGAGCTCTGGGTGCGCGCCATCCGCAGCCTCGGCGTCGAGCCGACCGCGATCGCGCCAGCGCCCGGCATCCACTAGAACGACGGGGTGAGCCAAGCCCTGCCGAACGCGGCGCCCGCCGACGACGCGCCGTTCTATCTTCCCATCCGCGACGAGGTCGAGGTCTTCACCGAAGCCTACGCCTGCCGCCTGCCGGTGCTGCTCAAGGGGCCGACCGGCTGCGGCAAGACCCGCTTCGTCGAGTACATGGCGAGCAAGCTGTTGCCGCGTCCCGCCGGCGACACGCGCCCGTCGCTGATCACCGTCGCCTGCCACGAGGACCTGACGGGGTCCGACCTGGTCGGGCGCTACCTCATCCAGGGCGACGAGACGGTGTGGATCGACGGTCCGCTGACGCAGGCCGTGCGCGCGGGCGCGATCTGCTACCTCGACGAGGTCGTCGAGGCGCGCAAGGACACGATCGTCCTGATCCACCCGCTCACCGACCACCGCCGCATCCTGCCGATCGACAAGCGCGGCGAGACCATCGAAGCGCACTCGGATTTTTTGCTCGTCATCTCCTACAACCCCGGCTACCAGAGCGTGCTCAAGGACCTGAAGCACTCGACCCGGCAGCGCTTCGTGAGCCTCGAGTTCGACTACCCGCCGCGGGACCGCGAGGCGGAGATCATCCGCCACGAGAGCGGCGTCGACGCCGACACCGCGCTGCTGCTCGCGACGCTCGGCGAGAAGGTGCGCACGCTTCGCGGCGCGGGGCTCGGCGAGGGCGTCAGCACGCGTTTGTTGGTCTACGCCGGACAGCTCATCGCCCGTGGCGTGGCGCCGCGTCGCGCCTGCACGGTGGCGGTGACCAACTCGCTGACCGACGACGCCGAGATGATCCGCTCGGTCGGCGAGCTGGTGAGCGCGCTGTTCCCGTAAGACGCGCGGAAGCTGCGACGGAGGCTGCGAGAGGATGAACTACAGCCGATCGATCCGCGGCAAGCGTGCGCTGGTGACCGGCGCGGCGAGCGGCATCGGCCGCGCGACCGCGAAGCTGTTCGCGGAGGAAGGCGCGTCGGTCGCCGCGACCGACGTCGCGCGCGAAGGGCTCGAGAGCCTGGTCGATGAAGTACGCGCGCGCGGCGGCGACGCCCGCTCCTGGATCATGGACGTCGCCGACGACCAAAGCGTTCGCGACGTGGTCGCGAAGGTCGTCGCCGAGCTCGGCGGCCTCGACATCCTGGTCAACTGCGCGGGCGTGAGCATTCCGGCGCCGTTCGGCGACGACGACGCCTGGCGACGGACGTTCGCCGTCAACCTCGACGGCATGATGCGCGTCATCCGCGCCTCGCTGCCCCACCTCGAGAAGTGCGGCGAGGGACGCATCGTCAACATCGCGTCGACCGAGGGGCTCGGTGCGACACCGCTTCTCAGCCCCTACACCGCGAGCAAGCACGGCGTGATCGGCTTGACGCGCGGGCTCGCCGTCGAGGTCGCGCTGCGCGGCATCACGGTGAACGCGATCTGCCCCGGTCCGATCCGCACCGGCATGACGGCGCCGATCCCCGAGGAGAACAAGCAGAAGTGGGCGCGCCGCAAGGTGCCGCTCAAGCGCTACGGCGAGCCCGAAGAGGTCGCGCACGCGATCCTGAGCCTCGTGCTGCCCGCGTCGTCGTACATCACCGGGACGTACCTGGTGGTCGACGGCGGCATGACGGCGCTCGAGGGCTGACGCGCTCGTCGACGGCGGCCTCGTCGCGCTCGCCGCTCGACGCTCGACGTCGGTGCTTGACGTCGGCGCGCTTGACGTCGGTGCTTGACGCCGACGCTCGAGGCCGCGCCGACGTCAGATGTGGTACTCGACGTCGCTCGCCAGCTCGTGCGGCGGCCTGCGACGCCGCACCCAGCGCACCAGACGCCGCCGGGCGCGGCTCCCCCAACCGAAGCGCCGCTGGCTCCACGCCAGCAGACCGATGGCGCCGGTCGCGACCGCCGTCGGCAGCACCGAGCGGAGGTGCGGCTCGTCGTCCTTGAAGACCATCTGCAGGGCGATGAACAGCATGAAGAGACCGAAGGTCTGACGCAGAACGCTGTCGTCGAGGCGGCCGGCGAGCATCGCGCCGAGAAACGCCCCGCACGCGAAGCCCACCGCGATCCAGGCGACGACCGGCAAGCGCACGAAGCCGTGCCGCCAGTACTCGAGCGCGGCGAAGATCCCGATCGGCGGCACCAGCACCGCGATCGAGGTCCCCTGCGCCTCGTGTTGCGAGAACTTGAACACGTAGTGAAGCGCCGGCACGAGGAACACCCCGCCACCGACTCCGACCATCCCGCTCACGACACCGATCGCGAGCCCCAGCACCAGCAGTCCAAGACCCATGCGCGAAATCCTCGCGTCCGGGTCGGGCTGCGGCAAAGCGCACGCGCCGCGCCGTGGGATCACGTGTACGAAACGTCGCACGCGGCGCGCGATCGGACGCCTCCTCGCGAGCGAGGCGGCACGCACGCTCTGCGACACGCCGCGCAAAGGCGCCGCCCGACGCCCCATTGACTGAAGGAATCCTTCGGTCCTAGACCGGCTCCATGCCGCGGACGCGCCCTCGAGGCCGCTTCGACGAGCCGCCGGGCGCGTGACGCGCTACCTCGAGCGCCGCGTCGCGGGCCGCGCGCTACGCGTCGCCACCTGGGCGCTCGTCGCCCTGCACGGCGCGCTGCTCGCAGCGGCGCTCGGCGACTACCGCGTGAGCGTCGACTCCGCGTACCACGTCGCGCTCGCGCGCCAGTACGCGGAGCACGGCGCCTACTTCTGGGACGACATCCACTACGCGCCCGCGCACCGTCCGAACCTGCAGGGACCCGCGGTGCACGTCGCGATCGCGCTCGTCGGACGCATGCTCGGCGGCGACGGCGACGCGTACGTGCTGGCGAACGCGCTGATCGCGCTCGCCGGCTGGCTCGCCGCGGTGCTGACGCTGCTCCACTTCACGCGTCGCGAGGACGGAGACCGCGCGGCGCTGCTCGCGGTCGCGGCGTTCACCGGCGCCGCCTTTGCCTCGGGCTCCTACTCGGTCAACCTGCCGTCCGGCGGTTGTTCGTCTTGACGCCGTGGGCGATCGACGGGTTCTTGCGCGGCCGGCTGACGATCGCCGCGCTGCTCACGACGCTCGCCTGCTACACGCACCTCGGCGGCTTTCTCACCGCGCCGCTCGGCGTCGCGCTCGCGGCGCTGCTCACGCGGCGCGGGCGCGACCTCGTGCGGGTCGGGATCCCGGTCACGGTGCTGACGGCGCCGTACTGGATCCACTTCCTGCGCGGCCTGCCCTGGTACGTCGGACGCAAGGGCGACAGCGCGTGGATGATCGATCCGCTGGTCGACCTGCTGTGGCTCGTCGGGCTCGTCTGGGCGCTGCGCGCGCCGCGCGAGCGCGCGTTCCTCGTCGCCTGGGCTCTGGCGCCGCTCGCCTGGCTCGTGCAGGACGCGAGCCGCTTCGTGCTGCAGTCGTCGCTCGCCGGCGCGGCGCTCGGCGGCGTCGCACTCGCGCGCTGGATGGAGCGCTGGTCACGGCCGCGCCTGCGCGCCGTGGTCACCGCGACGCTGGCCGTGCTCGCGACGCTCTTCCCGCTCGGTCCGCCGGCGCTCGGCGCGGAGCTGCTCTGGCTGCTCGCGCGCTACCGCGCATGCTCGACTGGCAGGAGATGCGCGCCGACGCCGCGGCGCTGCCCGACGACGTCGATCGCGGGCGCCTCGTGCACGGCTACGCGGTCTACGTCGTGAGCGCGCTCGCCGCCTTCCGCGACCTCGCGGGCGAGCGCGGGCACTGGGTCGAGGTGCAGCCGCGTCCCGACCCGGCGGACGAGATCGCGGTCGCGGACAAGGTCTACGTGCTCGCCCTGC
The DNA here is from genome assembly GCA_036563615.1 of Candidatus Binatia bacterium. Classification (NCBI taxonomy): domain Bacteria; phylum Candidatus Binatota; class Binatia (SeqCode); species Binatia bacterium. Next base: position 153,727 of record DATCMB010000019.1, on the reverse strand, counting down.
CGCCCGACGACGCGCACCTGCGGGCCCTCGAGCGTCGCGGCTGGCTCGCCGTGCACGGCGGCGGCGCGTGGTCGGCGGTGCTCACCTTCGGCGCGCGTCCGACCATCGACGACGCGCGCCGCGAGCTCACCTCGACCCTCGCGCGCGAAGGCGCCTGGATCGCCGATCGCTGCGAGCACAACACGCTGGGCGACGTCGGGCGGCTCGCGCTCGAGCCGGACGCGCTCGCGCGCCAGCGCGCGGTGCGCGGCGAGTGCCGCACGCGCGTCGCGCGCATCCACGTGGCGCTGCTCGCCTACTGCAGCGCGCTCGAGGCCGAGGATCCGGAGCGCGCACGGGTCTGCCGCACCGGCGCGCGCGCCGTCGGCTGGATGTGCGCGCTCGTCGGCGACGAGGCGACGCTCGACTTCCGCACCGCGGCGACGCACGCGCGCATGCGCGAGGACATGCGGGCGATCGCCGCGGCAGCCGCGGCCGGGGACGATCCCGAGCCGGCGTTCGCGGCGCTGCTCGAGCGCTACCTCGGCGAGACGCGCGGCAGCCTGATCCGCGCGCGCCGCGAGAGCCTGCCGCCGCTGCGGCCCGGCCCGCAGGCGACGACGTCGGACGACGCGCCCGAAGCCGCACCGTAGGCGTGCGCTCCGAACGCACGCGCGCACGGACGCCTGGCTCGGACGACACACGCGCGCGACGTCCGACCGAGCTCGCGCGCACGTTGAGGCAACCGCGCGCAGCCCCTAGACTTCCTGCTTCCCCGCAATGCGCGACACCCCTCCGAGCGACGCCCTCGCGACGCTGGCGGCCGACATCGAGACCGTCAGCCCGGGCTTCGCCGGCCGTCTTCGCGAGACGGCGGCGCGGCTTCGCGCCGACGTGCCCGCGCCGCTCCTGCAGCTCTACGCGACCAGCCTGCGTCGCGTGATCGAGCGCGAGGGGGCCGGACGCGAGGCGAGCCAGGCGCTGATCGCGCTCGACGCGGAGCAGCTGCGCGCGATCGGCGCCGAGCAGCTCGAAGCGTGGTGCGCCGCGGTGGAAGCGATCGCCGAGCACTCGGTGCGCGCGGCCTCGGTATTCGGTGCGGCCGCTCTGCCCGTGCTCGCCGAAGCACGGCGTCCGCTCGCCGCCGACCTCGCGACCGCGGCGCGCGCGATCACGGTGCTCGCGCGCAGACACGGAGGCGACCCGATCGTGCAGCGCTTCGCCGCGGCTTCGGGTCAGGCGCTCGCGACGCGCGGCGGATCTGTGATTGACGCCTGGTCGGGAGCGGTCGAGCGCATCGCCTTCGGCTCGCGCCGCGCGCTCGACGTCGCGAGCCGGCTGCCGGATCACCCCGAGCTCACGGACGAAGAGCTCGCCGCCGCGCTCGCCCTCGCCGGTCGCGTCGCGCCGCGCGAGAAGGCGCTCGCGCTCTTCCCGGAGGTCGCGAACGCCGTCGCGCGCATCCCGGCGGGCGAGCGCATGCAGGTCGTGCACGTGCTGAGCCTGCTCGCTGCGCATGGCGACGAGCTGACCGATGCCCTCGAGGTCGCGGGCCCGGTCGTGCGGCGCATCCCGGCTGCGGCGCGTGCGCTCGTCCTCGACCTCGCGGCGGCGGTCGCGCGGCGCGTGCCGAGCGCGCTACCGCGCTTTCTCCGCACCGTGCTGCGCGTCGGCGAAGCGGTCGGCTTCGGCGAGCACCTCGAAGCGTTCGTCGCCAAGGGCATCGCGCTCGAGGCCGAGCATCCGTCGGCGGCGCGCGCGTTCTTCGGGCTCGAGTCGCGCGGCGCGCTCGCGTTCCTGCGGCAGCACGACGTCGCGGTGCTGCTCGAGCACGTCGAGACGACGCTGCGCGGCTACCTGCAGCTCATCGCGCCGGGGCGTCCGGCGATCGAGGGCGTCGACGCGCGCGGGCTGTTCCCGCCGATCTCGACCGATCCGGCGATCATCCTGCTGCCGCAGCGCACCGACGTCTTCCCGAGCTGGGAGGAGAACTTCACGCTGCTCAAGCTGCAGGCGACGCTCGCGATCTTGTGGAACAGCGAGGGCACGCGCGAGTTCTCGCTCGGTACGTGGCTCGGCACGGAAGACGAGGGCGGGCTGCCCGAGCTGTTCGCCCGCTTCGTCGCGCCCGAGGTCGCGGCTGGCATGTTCGTGCACATCGAGGCCGTGCGCTTGATGCCGCGGCTCGCGCGACGCTTCCCCGGCCTCGCCGCCGACCTGCGCGACCTGCGCGTGAACGTCTTCCCGCACGACCAGCCGCAGGAGCCGTACGGCGCCGCGCAGGCGATCCTGTTCCTCGCGCTCGGCGGCGACCCCGCGCGCATCGTCTGGCGCGACGAGTGGCGCGAGCCGCTCGCGAGCTTCGTCGCCGCGGCCTGGGCGGAGACCGCGACGGTGTACGACACGGCGAACGTCACGGCCGCTCTGTGCGAGCGCCTCGCCGAGGGCGACCTGGTGACCGTCTACGGCATCGAGCCCTTCCTCGAGGAGGACCCGCTGATGTCCTACCTGCTCGAGGAGGCGGAGGAGCGTCCCGGCGCGATCGGCGACGGCGAGCGCGACCCGGTGCGCCTGGTCGACAAGACCAACGCGGACGGCGAGCGCGTCGACGAGACCGCGCCCGCGGGTCCGCTCGATCCGGACATGCTGCGCGCCTTCCTCGAGCAGAACCCGCACCTCAAGGTGCTGCGCGCCGACGGTCCGATCGATCCGACCGGGTTGTTCGTCGCCGGCTTGACCGGCGGCGGCCACGAGGTCGAGACCGACCAGCGCCGCGGAGCGTCGACGCAGCCCGACCAGGTGCTGGCGCTCACGCGCCACGGTCGCGAGGCGCGCGGCGTCTACCTGCACGACGAGTGGGACTACCTGATCTCCGACTACCGCGCGCAGTGGTGCCGTGTGCACGAGATCGCGCTCGAGGGCGACAACGGCGAGTTCTTCACCGGCACGCTCGCGCGCTACGCGGACATGCTGCCCGAGGTGCGTCGGCAGTTCCTGCGCGTCAAGCCGGAAGGCTACCGCACGATCCACGGCCTGCTCGACGGCGAGGACTTCGACCTCGCCGCCGTGGTCGACGCGCGCAGCGACCTGCGCGCGGGCACGACGCCTTCGCCGAAGCTCTACATCGCGCGCCAGCGCGAGGAGCGCGACGTCGCCACGTTGTTTTTGCTTGATATGTCGGCGTCGACCGACGAGGACACCGAGCCCGACGAGCCGCTGCCCGAGGACGCCGCGCACACGGGCCTTCCCCAGCGGAAGCGCCGCCCGCGGCGCATCATCGACATCCAGAAGGAAGCGCTCGTCATCATGTCGCAGGCGCTCGAGGAGATCGGCGATCTGTACGCGATCTACGGCTTCTCCGGGCACGGGCGCGATCGCGTCGAGTTCTACGACGTCAAGTCGTTCGACGAGCCGCTGAACCACGCGGTGCGCGGACGCATCGGCGCGATCGAGCCGCAGCGCTCGACGCGCATGGGCGCCGCGCTGCGTCAGTCGATCAGCAAGCTGCGTCAGGTCGCCTCGCGCGCGAAGCACCTGATCCTGCTCTCCGACGGCTTCCCGCAGGACTTCGACTACGGCGAGGACCGGCGCTCGAACGTCTACGGGCTGCGCGACACGATGATGGCGCTGCGCGAGGCGCAGCGCGCCGGCATCGCCCCATTTTGCATCACCGTCGACCGCGCCGGGCACGACTACCTGCGCGAGATGATCGACGAGAAGCGCTACCTCGTGATCGAGGACATCTCGGAGCTGCCGCGCCAGCTGCCGAAGATCTACTCCGAGGCGACGCGCGGCAGCTGAGCGCGCCGTGCTCCGCGCCGCCGCTCGAGCACCCGGCGGCCGGCCCTTCGGTGCCCCATCCGCACTCTCCGGACGGCGTCGGGTCGGAAAAAGACGTACGCTAAAAAAATGTGCTTGCCTATGTCATGAGCGCGCTTGTATGAGGGCTTGCCAGCTCGGTTCGTCACCTAACTCGGAGCAAGGAGGTCTCTCATGCGCTTCACCGTCCGCTCGCTCGCCACGATCGTCGCCCTCGCGACACTCGCCCTCGCGGCACGACCGGCGAGCGCGCAGCTCGACGTCACCATCGACCCGACGCAAGGTTTTCCGGGCGATTCGGTGAACGCCCAGGTCGATCCGGGCACCGTGGCGGCAAACTGCACCACGACGGTGCCCGGCCTCTCCGCCACCTTCACGGACCTGTTCGCCGGACCGTTCGCCGACGGAAGCCTCGAAGGCGAGCTAGCGCAGCGCTTCTTCCCCGATCCGGACGACATCGTCTACGAGAGCTACGGGCAGCTCTCGTACCTCTTCACGATGCTCTACGTCGGAGCCGTCGCGCAGAACTTGCTCAACGCCACGGTCACGGAGCTTCCACACACGTTCGTCCTGACGTTTGCCGATGCCGTTCTGTCGCAGCAGATCGGCGCGATCACCCTTTTCGATGCGGAGACCGGTAGCGGCTCGCTCACGGTGCCCGACGAGCCGGCCGGTCCGTACTCGGTCGTCGCGCTCTGCATCACGCCGAGCTTCGACCTCGACTACCTCGAGCAGGGAGTCATCCAGGGCGGTCAGTACCTGCAGAGCATCGGGGCGGTGTTCGGACCAGCCGGTCCGGTCTCGCCGGAGTTCACGGAGTTCGCCCAGGAGTACCTCGACACCACGGCGACCGGCTTGGATCTGCTCGCCGAGTTCGTTCTCGCCGTCGGACCGAACCTGGTGCAGCCGCTGATGATTCCCCAGGCGCTCGGCGTGCAGCCCTACGAGATCCTGGCGCCGGGCCCGATCAACATCCGCACGGCCAACGTCTGGCGGACGCGCACCAAGCCGGGCCGCGTCCACGTCAACGGCACGCTGCAGACCGGGCAGCTCGGGCCCGACGACAAGATCGAGCCGACCGACTTCACGATCCGGGTCACCGACGGCCTCGATCTCGACGTCGCCGTCGACGTCACCGGGGCGAGCTGCACGCTCAAGAAGAACGGGGCCGTCATTTGCCAGAACGGCGCCAAGACGTACCGCGTGCGCTTCATGCCCGTGAAGAAGAACCCTGGGCAGTACAAGTTCGACATCAAGCTGTTCGGGCTCGACGTCAGCGCCCCGCAGGAGGGACCGGTCACGCTCGAGCTCGACAACGGCATCCCGCGCGCGGGATCCGCTGCGAGCTGCCGCACGAACAACGCGAAGCTGACCTGCAAGGGGTGAGCGCGTCGCCCACGACGCCCCCTTCGTAGGACAAGCACAAAAGAAGCCCGCCGGCGGCGAAGCCGGCGGGCTTCTTTTCTTTCCGTCGCGCGACGATCAGCGCGACGCGTCGGGCTTGGGCTCGGCGAGCATCTGCAGCAGCACCGAGCGCCGCGGATCGAGGTCGAGCGGCACGCCGACGTTGTGCAGCATGATCGTGCCCATCGCGAGGGTCGTGAGCAGCTGCCCGAGCCGCACGGGGTCGAGGTCGCGCCGGATCAGCGAGCGCTGCTGACCTTCGCTCACCGTCTTCGTCAAGCGGTCCATCGCCCGCACGATCAGCGCGTCGAAGCTCTGGCGCAGCACGGGCCAGCGGTTGATCGCGTCCATCAGCCGGATCGTCGCGATGCGGATGCGCGGCATCAGCGGCCAGGTGCCCGATTCGAGACCGTTCAGGAAGCGCTCGACCGTCGTCGCCAGATCCTCGTGCGACTCCTGCGCGAGCAGCGTCTCGACGATGCCGCCCAGCACCCACTCGGTGATGCCGACGAGCAGGTCCTCGCGGCTCTTGAAGTGCACGTAGAACGCGCCGCGCGTGTAGCCGGCGCGGGCGCAGATCGCGTCGAGGCTCGCGTCGAGGCCGTGCTCGATGATCTCCTCGAGCCCCGCCTCGAGCAGCGCCTGCCGCGTCTGACGCTTGGCCTCGGCGCGCTCGCGGCGCCGACGCTCGCGCATCTCGGCGTAGTGGGCCGCGCGATCCGCAGCGGAGGTGCGCGACGAGCGACCGCCCGCCCCGGACGTGCGTCGGGGCGCGCTCAAGCGCCTTCCCCGCGCCGGGTCTCGCCCGACCGGCTCATCTGCTCACCCAACGGCCGCACCTCCGCCGCCCGCCGCGCGTCCCTCTAGCGCCTCGCCGCCCGTGCTTCCACGCCCTTCGTTCGACGCCCGCGCGCTCGCGACAGCCATCGCGGTCGCCGCATGAAAGGCCCTTGCATCTGCCATTAGCGACCTTGTATGAGGCGAACCACAAACGCTCAAGTATGTGAAATGCGCCACCGTATCTGCTCGCAGGCTCGCTTCGAGGTCGCGACGACGACGCCGCTGTCGCCAGCGCTGCGAGCCGAGCCCTGCACCCGACGCCGGCGGGGGTGGCGACCGCCGGCGCGCGCCGACCCGGACTCGCCGACGACGCTGCTGCTCGATCCTTCCGGTTCCCCGGAGCCAAGCTCCGGAATCATCAACCGCGGTCGCGGGAGGTTCCGACGATCCCGTCCCGCCACCGAAACTCGAGCACGAGGAGTCAGGTCATGCGCATCAGCTTCGGCAGACTTGTCGCGATCGTCGCCCTCGCGACGTTGACCTCGGCGCAACCGGCAAGCGCGCAGCTCGGATTCACCATCGACCCGACACAGGGTTTCCCCGGCGATACGGTGAACGGCCAGGTCGACCCGGCCACCGTCGCCGCAAACTGCACCACGACGGTGGAAGGGCTCTCCGCCGTCTTCACCGATCTCTTCGTCGGACCGTTCGTCAGCAGCGACACCGAGGGTGAGCTACCGCAACGGTTCTTCCCCGATCCGGAGAACATCGTCTACGAGAACAGCTCGCAGCTCTCGTACGTCCTGACGTTGCTCGTCGTCCTGGGCATCTCGCAGAACATCAACGACGCCGCCGTCGGCGCGTTGCGCAAACTTTCGTCATGACATTTGCGGACATCGCGACGCAGGAGCCGATCGGCCCGCTCGGCAACTTCGATCCGACGACCGGCGTCGGCTCGACGATCGTGCCCGACCTGCCGCCCAGCCTGCAGGCGGTGGTCGCAACCTGCGTCACACCGACCTTCGACATCGACGCCCTCGAGCAGGGCATCATCGAGGGCGGTCAGTTCCTCGACAGCATCGGTGTGCAGTTCGGGCCGGAGGGTCCGGTCTCGCCCGAGTTCGAGGCCTTCGCCCAGCAGTTCCTCGGCACCACGTCCACCGGCTTCGAGCTGCTGATCGAGTTCGTTCAGGCCGTGGGACCGAGCCTGCTGCAGCCGATCATGGTGCCGCAGGCGGTCGGCCTGCAGTTCTTCGAGATCCTGCCGCCGGCGCCGATCAACATCCAGACGGCCAACGTCTGGCGCACGCGCACCAAGCCCGGCCGCATCATGATCAAGGGCAACCTGCTGACCGGGCAGTTCGGACCGAACGACGCGATCGTGCCGCCGAGCGACTTCTCGATCCGCGTCACCGACGGCCTCAACCTCGACGTGGTCGTCGACGTCGCCGCCTCGAGCTGCGCCGTCAAGCCAAACGGCGCCGTCATCTGCCAGAACGCCGCGAAGACCTATCGCGTGCGCTTCATGCCGGTGAAGAAGACCCCTGGGCAGTACAAGTACGACATCAAGCTGACCAACCTCGACATCAGCGCTCCACAGGTCGGGCCGGTCACGCTCGACATGGAGCTCGGCATTCCGCGTGCGGGTACCGCCGGGAACTGCCGTGTCGACAACGCCAAGCTGACCTGCAGGGGCTGAGCGCGCCGCGTAGGACGCGCACCCCGTAGGCCAAGCGCAAAAAAGCCCGCCGGTGGCAACGCCGGCGGGCTTTTTTCCTGACCAAGAGGCGGCGAAAGGTCCGCTACTTCGTCAGCCCCCACTTCGCCTTGTTGGCCTCGACCTGCTCCGCCGTCGGGTGCTCCTTCTTCTCGTGCTTCTGCACCTCGAAGTCCGACTGGAACTCCATCATCTTGTAGTTCAAGGCGATGTCGTCCTTGAACACCTCCGGCACCGCGACCTCCTCGAAGATCGCCTGCCAGGGGCACTCCGGCTCGCAAGCTCCACAGTCGATGCACTCGTCGGGGTGGATGTAGAGCTGATTCGGGAAGGTGGCCGTGTCCGAGCCGCGGTAGCCGTAGATGCAGTCAACCGGACAAACCGCGACGCAGCCGGTGTCCACGCAGTCACGGCAGAGCCGGGTGATGATGTAGGCCATCGTTCTACTTGCCTCCTGCTGACTTGAAGGGAAATGCCGTGCCGCAGAAGGCACGGAAGACGTGAAATATAGCGGCCCTCGGTGGCAATGCAACGCGCGGTAACGATGCGCTCGGCCGTCTGCAAGCCCGATTTTCAGCCATTTTCACGGCTCGAGACGCTGCGGACCTGCGCGGGCTCGCTCAGCCCTCGGCGCCGCGCGACGGCAGCAAGCGCAGGCCGATGTCAAGCACGATCAACACGAAGGCCGCGAGCGCCAGCGCCTCGATCAGCGGGTAGGTGAGCTGACGCTCGGCCGGGGCGCGCTTCAGGATCTCGGCGAGCGGCGCGTTCACCGCACCACCCGTGATCTCGGCGATCTGCGACAGCAGCGGCCAGTTCGGCTCGGCCTCGGGATCCTCCTCGCCGACCTGCTCGTTCGCCGCGGCGGCGGGCAGCCACTCCTCGCGCGAGAACACGAGCTCGTCGCCGCGCTTCTTCTGCACCACGATGCGCGGCTCGATCGAGTCGAGCGGCGGCAGCGCGACCTCGTAGTGACGCGGACCGAGCGCCGGCGGGGAGATCTCGCGCACGCTGCCGTCTCGATTGGTGAGACGCAGGACGAGCGTGCCGTCGTGCACGCTGTCGTAGGTGTCGATCGCAAGGATCGGCGTGCGACCTTCGTCGCGCACCTCGAGGCGCAGCTCGTCGGCGCTCTGCGGACGCGCGAGCCAGCGCACGAGCTGCGCCCAGAAGCGACGCACCTGGTTCCAGCTCTGCCACTCGCGCGTCGGGTTGGCGGTGAACACCACGACGCGACCGAGCCCGTTCTGCCAGCCGGCGAGGATCGGGCTCGTGCTGCCCGTCTGATCGGTCGTGAGCCACGCCTGCGCGCCCGGCTTGAGCGGCACCTCGGCGAGCTCGCGCAGCACCGGCAGCTCGCGCTCGCGCAGACCACCGAGCGCTTCCGCCTGCATCGCGACGCGCGGCCGGAACGGCGCGTCGCTCGGCTCCTCGTCGTCGCGCCCGGCGCGCTTCTGCGTGTCCTGGATCATCAGGCTCGGCAGCGAGACCGCGTCGGTCACGAGGTAGAACGCGCCGCCCGTGCGCTCGGCGATGTCCTTGACGAGCTCGTAGCTGTCCTTGTCGTCGCCGATGCGGATCGAGGTCACGGTGACGCCCGAGCGCACCAGCGCCTCGATCAGCGGCTCGTGCTCCGCCGTCGGTCGGATGCTCGCGCCGTCGCTGAGCAGGATGATGTGCCGCGTCGTGCGGCCGCTCGCGATGAGCTGACGCGCCGCGATCTCGAGCGCTTCCTTGAAGTCCGTGCCGCCGCTCGGCACGAGCCGGCTGATCAGGTCGTTGACCCGCTCGCGGCTCTGCCCGAGCGGCTGCAGCGGGCTCAAGAGCGAGGTCTCGGTGTCGAACGCGACAGCGCCGAGCTCGTCGCGATCCTCGAGCTGCGCGATCAGCGCCAGCGCCGCCTCGCGCGCGTACGACATGCGGCTCGGATTCTGCTGGTCGAGCCGCACGCCGTAGCTCATGCTCGACGAGCGGTCGACGACCAGGAACAGCGCCATCGGCTCGCGCACCTGCTTGCGCGGCTTCTGCTCCTTGACGCGCACCGGCAAGAGCCGCTCGAGCGCCGTGCCCTTGAGCTTCGCGTCGGATACGAGGCCGCGCCCGGCCGCGAGCAGCAAGCCGCCGCCGAGGTCGCGCACGTACTCCTCGAGCGCGTCGAGCGCCGCGGGCGCGAGGTCGTTGCGCGACACGGTGCCGAGCACGACCGCGTGGAAGCGCGCGAGCTCGGCGGCCGTCACCGGGCCGAGCTGCGCGCGACGTTCGACGTCGAACCCGGCCTCGCGCAGCAGCGGCACCAGCGCCGCGTCCGACGACACGACGAGCACGCGCGGCGGCGGGAGGACGCTGAGCGTCGTGCTGCGTCGCGCGCGCGCCGACGCGACCTCCGGCGGCGCCTCGAGCGAGACGGTCACCGCGTAGTGGCCCGGCACGCCGGCGCGCACCTCGGCGTCGACCACCGAGCGCCCGGGCGCGACGCGCAGCGGCACGCGCCCGAGCTCGGTCTCTCCTTGACGGGCGACCAGCGTCGCGTCGAGCGTCTCGGTGCCGCGGTTCGCGATCGCGACCGAGAGCTTGACGTCGGTTCCCTGGCGCGCGACGCCGGGCGCGCTCACGTGCTCGATGGTGAGCGGCGCCTGCTTGCGCGGCGGAACGATTGGGTAGACGCGCACGCCGCGCCGGCGCGCGCTTTCGGCGGCGACCGAGGCGTCGCCGACGTTCTCGTTGCCGTCGCTCAGCAGCACGATCGCGCCGCCGCGCGTCGAGGCGAGGCTCGCGCCGGAGTCGATCGCGGCCATCAGGTTGGTCGCGCTGCCGTCGGTCTCGGCCGCGACCTCCGCCGGCAGGACCGGCGCGCCCGGACCGCTCACCAGACCGGCGTCGCGCCCGAAGGTGAGGAGCGCGAGCTCGTCGTCGCTGCGCATCGCGCCGACGAGCTGCTCGAGCCAGTCGCGCATCCAGGCCTGCTCGGCGGGGCTGATGCTCTCCGACGCGTCCTGCAGCGCGACCACGGTGAGGCGGTCCTCGCGCTCGGTCTCGACCAGCGTCACGCCGCTGATCGCCGCCACCGCGCACAGGTACGCGACCGTGCGCAGCAGCGTCGCGGTCCACAGCCGCCAGAGCGGCGCGACCGGCCAGCCCGCGCGCGCCGCGCGCCGCCGCCGGACGTGCGTCACGACGGCGAGGATCAGGAACGCCGGCGCGAGCAGCGCGAGCGGCAGGTACTGCGGCGAGGCGAAGGCGAGCCCGCGGTCGCCGATCTGCAGCCACTGCGCGAGCATCAGGCGCTCGCTCCCGCGGCCGGCGACGCTTGCGCGCCGTCGTCCGCAGCCGTCGTTCCGCGCCGCGCGCGCGGCCCGGAGAGCGCCACCACCAGCCACTCGAGCAGCATCGCGGCGAGCGCGACGAGCAGCGCCTCGCGCACGTACGGCACCCGCTGCCAGAGCGGCTGCGCGACCGGCTCGGTCGTCGCGGGCCGCGGCGACGCGACCACCGTCGCCGGCGCCGCCGGACGCGCGATGTCGGACTCGACCGGGTCGACGAAGCTGACCAGGAGCTGGCGCTCCTCGCCGCCCGCGACCGCCGTGTACACGCCCGCGCGCTCGAGCGTGATCTCCTCGCCCGGATCGAGGTCGCGCGCTCCCTCCGGACCCTCGACGCGCGAGATCGGCGCCGCGTCGGGGAAGCCGGCGCGCAGGCGCTCGCCGGCGGTGCGCGTGAGCGGCGCGACGCCGCTCGTCGGCGACAGCCAGCGCAGCATGTTGATCGTGAAGACCAGCGTCGGCAGACCGTCGGCGCTGCGCAGGTCCGCCGCGCGCAGCGGGAAGGACGTCGCGACCACCCGACGTCCGCCGGCCTCGCCCGCGAGCACGAGCGGCACCTCGCGGCCCTCGACGCGTCCGAGCAGGACCGGCTTCAGCACGCCGGTCGGGGCGAGCGCGACGCCGTCGTCGAGCAGCGTCTCCGCGTTCTGCACGCCGGCGATGATCTCGTGCTCGCGCTGCTCGGCGAGCCGACCGCGCGCGAGCGGGCCCGCGACGGTGACGTCCGAGTTGCCGCGCGACGGCGCGAGGTAGGCGACGTTGCCGGCCGGCGGCAGCGGCGGCGCGTAGCGGTCGAAGATCGTGATCTCCTCGCGGCCGTCGGGTCGGTACTGCACCGGCACCAGCGTCCGCACCGAGACGTTGCCGAGGCTCCGCGCGAGCGTCTCGAACGCCCGCTGCAGGTTGTTGTCCTCGGTGACGAGCAGCACGCGCAGCGGCACGGGCTCGGGCACCACACCGTAGACCACGTCGTCGAGCGGCAGGTCGTCCGCGGGCGACAGCACGGCGCGGAAGGCGCCGGACCAGGTGAAGCCGTCGATGCTCACGACCTCGGTCGCGCCCGGGGCGAGCGTCACGGTGCGCTCGATCGGCCGCGCTTCACCCTCCGCCGTCTCGTCGAGCGGCTCGAGCGTGAGCGTCACCTCGCGCGGCTCCGTGGCATAGCTGTGCAGCGTCACGAGCGCGCGCGTCCGCGCGAGCGAGTCGAAGGGGTTCGCGAGCACGCGCACGCCGGAGATCGCGACGTTCTCGCCGCCGCTGCCGAAGCGATGCACGGTGGTGATCGCGCGCGCGTCGCGGCTCATCACCAGCGAGTCCGGCGCGACGTCGGTGAAGACGTCGATCGAGCCCTGCGGTCCGGCCTGCGCCGCCGCGAGCTCGGCGGCGGCGGTCAGGTTGCCCGACGTGTCGCGCGGCTCGAGCTCGCCGATCAGGTCCGCGGCCTGCGCGCCGTCGAGCTGCGTGCCGACGACCTGCGGCTGCTGTCCGGCGGCGATGACCGTGATCTTGCGGCCGCTGCGCCCGAGCTCGTAGGCGCGCTCCTGCGCCGCGGCGCGCGCGCGCGCAAAGCGCGTCCCGCCGCCGTCGAGCGCCTGCATGCTGGCCGAGACGTCGAGCACGATGATCGCGTCGCGCGGCGGTCCGGGCGGCACCGGCTCCTGGCGGAACGGCTGCGCGAGCGCGATCACGCTCGCGGTGATGAGCGCCGCCTGCACGAAGAAGAGCAGCGGCAGGTACGGGCGCTTCTTCGGCGTCGCGGCCTCCTGCAGCACGCGCCAGACGATGAGGCTCGACACCACCGCCGGCGGCCGGCGCCGCGAGCGCAGGTAGAGCCACAAGAGCGGCACCAGGATGGCGAGCGCCGCGAGCCAGAGCGGAGAGGCGAAGCCGTAGGGCATCGTCACCTCACCAGGCTCAGGCCGAGGCGAGGCAGCTCGCCGGAGAGGAAGCCCAGCAGGCCGACGTCGGTGACCGTGAGCGCGCTCGCCATGCCGCGCGACGACGCCGCGCGCGAGAGCGCCCGCACGTGCGCGAGCAGCGCCTCCTCGTAGCGGCGGAAGGTCTCCGGCGACGGATCGATGCGGAACTCGCCGCCGGTCTCGCGGTCGATCAGCACGTCGTGGCCGTAGAGCCACGACGGATCTCTGTCTTGACGCGACAGCACCTGGATCAGCTTGCCCTCGAAGGAGCGCGTGGTCAGCACGTCGAGCGCACGCTCGACCAAGGCGACCTCGCACAGGAAGTCCGAGAGCAGCACGACCATGCCGCGCCGGCTCGCGCGCAGCAGGTGGTCGAGGCCGGACGCGAGGTCGGCGCCGCCGTCGGCGAGACGGACGCCGGCGAGGAAGCCGCGCAGCTCGTGCAGCGCACGTCGCGAGCGCAGCGGACCGCACGACACCGCGGGCGCGCCGTGGCCCGGGATCACGCCCAGATGGACGCGGTCGCCGCCCGACAGCGCGACCGTCGCGAGCAGCGCCGCGATCGCGCGCGCCATGTCGAGCTTGCCGTGCGGCTCGTCCGGACCCATCGACGCGCTCGCGTCGATCACGAACCAAAGCGGCACCTCGCGCTCGGCGACGAAGCGCCGCGTGACGAGCTCGCCGAGGCGCGCGTAGACGTTCCAGTCGATGCGCCGCAGGTCGTCGCCGCGCTCGTAGGGCACGTGACGCTCGAGCTCGGTGCCGCTCGGGTCGCTGCGACCGCGCACCCGCGTGTGCCCGGGACGGTCGCCGCTCGCGTGCTGCGCGCGCAGGCGGATGCGGTCGAGCACGCGCAGCACCTCCGGGGTGAACGCCTGCTCGAACAGGCTCGGTTCGGAGGAACGAGCCTTCGCTGCTCTCAGCGCTGCCACTTGCGGGCGACTTCGACCAGATGCTCGACGATCGCTTGCGGTGTGATGCCTTCCGACTGCGCCGCGAAGTTGAGCACGATGCGGTGCGCGAGCGCCGGCACGGCGACCTCCTCGATGTCGGCGTAGGACACGTTGACGCGACCGTTGAGCAGCGCGACCACCTTGCCGCCGAGGATCAGCGACTGCGCGCCGCGCGGGCTCGCGCCGTAGCTGACGTAGGAGCGGACCTTCTCGTCGTTGGTCGCGTCGGGGATGGTCGCGCGGACGAGCGCCGCGACGTAGTCCTCGATCTGCGGCGCGACCAGCACCTCGCGTACTTGACGCCGCAGCTCGTTGATGCGCGCCGCGGCGTCCTCGCCGAACACCGGCGTGATCTTCGCCTGCGTCGCGCCCGTCGTGCCGCGCACGATGGCGCGCAGCTCCTCGACGCCGGGATACGAGAGCGGCACCTTGAACAGGAAGCGGTCGAGCTGCGCCTCGGGCAGCGGGTAGGTGCCCTCCATCTCGATCGGGTTCAGCGTCGCGAGCACGAAGAACGGCAGGTTCAGCGGGTACGTCGTGCCGGCGACCGTGACCTGCAGCTCGGCCATCGCCTCGAGCAGCGCGGACTGCGTCTTCGGCGTCGCGCGGTTGATCTCGTCGGCGAGCATGATGTGCGTGAACAGCGGACCGGGCTGGAAGACCATCGTCCGCCGTCCGCTCTCGCTCTCCTCGAGGATGCGCGTGCCGGTGATGTCGGCCGGCATCAGGTCGATGGTGAACTGCACGCGCGAGAACGACAGGTTCAGCGCCTCGCCGAGCGAGCGCACGATGAGCGTCTTGCCGATGCCGGGCACGCCCTCGATCAGCACGTGCCCGCCCGCGAAGAACGCGATCAGGATGCGCCGCAGCGCCTCGCGGTGGCCGACGACCACCTTGCCGATCTCGCGCTCGAGCGCGGCGAAGGTCTCGCCGAACTCGGTGGGCGTCGGCAGCTTGTCGCCGACCATCACAACGGCTTCTCCGCTCATGGGTCCCTCTTGAAGATGCGCTTGACGACAGTCTCGTACTCGGCGGGGATTTCCTCGTGCCGCACGGAGCGCTCGGCCTCCTGCGGCCCGCGCTCGGCCTCGGCGATGCGCGAGCGCGGCTGACCGATCATCGACTTCGGGCCGTCGGCGCCCGCGCTGCCGCTGGCGCCGCCGAGCATCAGCGAAAAGCGAGCCTTGTGGCGTCCGCCGGAGAGCGTCAGCGGCTTGTCGGCGAGCAGCGCCTCGGTCGCCTTGCCGGAGCCCGCGCCGGCGCCGCCGGCGTGCTTGCGGGTGCCGGCCTGCTCGCCGACCGCGAGCGGACCGTCGGCGGGCTTGTCGCCGCCCTGCTGCGGGCGTCCGCCGCGCGCGTCGCCGGGCGCGCCCTGCTGCGGGTCGCCGTCCGATTCGCGGCCGCGCTGACCGGCCCCGGGCCGTGCGAGCGCGGCGGCGCCCGTGCGCGGCTCGCCGCCTTCGCGCGTCACCGTCTGCCCGGTGCCGTCGTCCTGCTCGCGCCGCGAGAGCTCCTCGTCCGGCGTGCGGCCGCCCTCCTCCGCCTTGCTGCGCCCGAGGCCGGACTCCGCGACCTCGCCGCGCTTCGCCGGCTCGCCGCCGCCGTCGCCGCGCGCCGAGTCGCGCATCATCGCCGCGCCGGCGAGCGAGCGTGCGAACGAGCGCGCGAGGTCCGACTGCAGCTCGACCAGCGCACCGCCCGGGGCACCCTCGAACTTGAGCTCGCCCGGGCTCGCCTCGGCGCCGGCGTCGTCGAGCATCGTGCGCGGTCCGGTGCCCGTTCCGGGGCGCCGCCCGACCTCGCCCGCCGTCGCTTCACCACCGCCCTGCGCCGGCACCGCGCCCGCCGGAACCTCGAACGGCGCCGTCGTCTCGGCGTACCACGGCACGAGGAACAGCCAGGCGGCGACCAGCGCGAGCAGCAGCAGGAAGACGTTCGCCGGCACCGGCGCGATGCCGAGGCGCTGGTCGGCCCAGCGGCCGAGCTGGACGCGGTTGTCGGCCACGAGCTCCGGCCAGAGCCGCGCGTTCCGCTCGGAGCGGGCGCTGACCAGCGTCAAGAGCCGCTGCTCGAGCGGCACCTTGCGCTCGACCCAGCGCGCCGCCTCGAGCGCGTCGGCCCAGCGCGCGTGCGCGCGCAGCAGCGATCCGACGGCGACCGCGAGCGTCAGGACGACGAGCACGACGAGCGCGACCGCGAACCAGAACGCCGACAGCCACGCCGCCGACGCCGCGAGCGCCGAGGCCGCGAGCAGCGCCACGGCGATCGTCCGGTACACCGCCCGCTGCAGCGTCAGCCGGTTCAGGCGACGCGCGACGAGGGCGAGACGCGCCTCGGTCTCCGGCGCCTCGAGACCGGTGGAACCGTCGATCGGGACGAGAGATTCGGCGGGGCTGGGCGACAACGGATGGACGCTACGCGAGGGGTTTCGGGCGGTCAACACGCGCCACGGCGGGCAGCGGGCGCATCCGTCGAGCGGTCGCAAGGCGGCGCCGAACGGACGGTTTCGGCGTGGTCGTACGAGGTCCGCGCGCGGCCCGCGCGGTCGCTCGTCGATGCGCGGCCCGAGCGCTCGCTTGCCGGTGCGCCGTGTGAGCGCGTCGCGCCGGCGCGGCGTCGGCGACGCGGCGTTGGCCGCACGCCGTGGTGGTGACGGCTCGCGCGTCGGTGCGCGGCCTACGCGCGCGGCAGGCGCGCGCGCAGGCGGCGAGCGACCTCGTCGAGCGTCTCGAGGCGCTTGGCGTACGCCCAGCGGATGCGGTCGCGGCCGAGGCCCGGGGTCGCGTAGAAGCTCGAGCCCGGCACCACGGCGACGCCCGCCTCGCGGATCAGGTGGCGCGCCACCGCGTGGTCGTCACCGACGTCGGCGAGCGGGCCGAAGTCGCTCAGCACGTAGTACGCGCCCTCCGGCGGCGACGCGGCGAAGCCGTGCTCGGCGAGGATCGCCATCATGCGCGCGCGGCGCTCGTCGTACTCGCGGACGAGGCGCTCGTAGTAGCTCTCGGGCAGCGTCAGCGCGGCGACGGCCGCGTGCTGCAGCGGCGTCGGCGCGCAGATCGTGAGGAAGTCGTGCACCGTGCGCAGCGCCGTCGCGAGCGGCTCGAACGCGCACGCGTAGCCGAGACGCCAGCCGGTGACCGCGAACGTCTTGCCGAGCCCGCCGATGGTGATCGTGCGCTCCGCCATGCCGGGCAGCGTCGCGAGCGGCACGTGGCGGCGGCCGTCGTAGAGGATGCGGTCGTAGATCTCGTCGGTGACCGCGACCACGTCGTGCTCGATGCAGAGCCGCGCCACGCCCTCGAGCTCCTCGCCGGTGAACACACGCCCCGTCGGGTTGTGCGGCGAGTTGATCAGGATCGCGCGCGTCCGCGGCGTGAACAGGCGGCGCAGCTCGTCCGGGTCGAGCAGGTGGTGCGGCGGTCGCAGCGCGTAGAACACGGCGTTCGCGCCCGCGAAGGTCGCGGCCGGCAGGTAGTTCTCGTGGAACGGCTCGACGATGATGACCTCGCCGCCCGGGTCGACGCAGGCGAGCAGCGCCGCGGTGATCGCCTCGGTGACGCCGCAGGTGATCACCGCGTGACGCTCGGGGTCGTAGTCGAGCCCGAAGCGCTCGCGCAGCTTCGTGGTGAGCGCCTCGCGCAGCGGCCGGATGCCCCAGGTGATGGCGTACTGGTTGTGGCCGGCGTCGATCGCGGCGTGCGCGGCGGCCACCACCTCGGGCGGCGGCGGGAAGTCGGGGAACCCCTGGGCGAGGTTCACCGCGTCGTGCTCCATCGCGAGACGGGTCATCTCGCGGATCACGGATTCGCGCAGGCGCGCGAGACGCTGGGCGGGAGTTCGCATGTCGCGATGCGTTTAGTGAACTCCGGCCTTCGCCGGTAGCGGCGTCCTTTACACGCTCGGCGTCGGGCGCGGCTCCGCGGTCGCGCGCGGCCCGAGGCACCGCGCATGCGTGCGCGGCACGACGCGCTACGCGAGGTTGTGGAACACCTTCTGGACGTCGTCGTCCTGCTCGAGCGCGTCGATCATCTTGAGGACCTCGGTCGCCTTGTCCTCGGGGAGCTGCACCGGCGTCTGTGCGACGTACTCCGACTCCGCGGAGATCGGCGTCAAGCCGCGGTCCTCGAGCGCTTTCTGCATTTGACCGAAGTCGGCGAACGCGCAGCGGATGACGAGCTGCGGCTCGCCCTTCTCGCCGGTGCTCTCGCCCATCTCCTCGAGGCCGTGGTCGATCAGATCGAGCTCGAGCTCGTCCTGGTCGATGCCTTCCGGATTCAGGCGGAAGACGCCCATGCGCTTGAACTGGAAGGCGACGCTGCCGGTCGCGCCGAGGTTGCCGCCGGCCTTGTTGAAGTGGCCGCGCACGTTGGCGACGGTGCGGGTCGCGTTGTCGGTCGCGGCCTCCACCATGACCGCGACCCCGTGCGGCGCGTAGCCCTCGTAGACGATCTCCTCGTAGTCCTTCGCATCCTGGCCGGAGGCGCGCTTGATCGCGGCCTCGACCTTGTCCTTCGGCATGTTCACCTGCTTCGCGTTCTGCATCACGCGACGCAGCGCCGGGTTGTTGTCCGGGTTCGGCCCGCCCGCCTTCACCGCGATCGTGATCTCCTTGCCGATGCGGTGGAACGTCTTCGCCATGCGGTCCCAGCGCGCGAACATGGTGGACTTGCGTGTCTCGAAGATGCGACCCATGGGCGGACCTTTAGAGTCTCGCGCGCTCGCCGTCGAATCGCTTCGTGTCCGACGTCAAGACTCAATTTTAGGTAGCGAGGCGCCGGGCCGGGAAACGCGCGCGCATGGCGTCCGCCAAGGACGCCGCCAACCATCGAATCCGTCTTGTGGCGCCGGCCCTCGATGGGGAACAACGGCGTCGGCGGCCGACGACCGCAGCCCGCGCCGCCCGCTACGGAAGGAGCCCTCGATGGACACCGCGATTCGCCGTGCGCTCGTACCGACGGCCGTCGCGACGCTCGCGACGCTGGTCTTCTCGGCGCGCGCGGGCGCACACGGCACGATGATCGTCCCCGAAAGCCGCATCCACCGCTGCGCGTTCGACGGCAGCGTCGAGAACCACCAGGACCCGGCGTGCCGCGCTGCGATCGACCTGGGCGGCAAGCAGGCGATGTACGACTGGAACGGCGTCCGGCAGGGCGACGCGAACGGACGCCACCGCGAGCTCGTCCCGGACGGCCAGCTCTGCAGCGGCGGCAGCCCGGACTTCGCGGGCCTCGCGCTCGCGCGCGCCGACTGGCGGACGACGCCGGTGACGCCCGCGGCGGACGGGAGCTTCGAGTTCGTCTGGCACGCGACCGCGCCGCACGCGACGCGCGACTGGCAGTTCTACTTGACGCGCGACGGCTGGGACCCGACCGTGCCGCTGCGCTGGTCCGACGTCGATCTCTTCTGCACGAGCGGCGCCGTGCCGCTCGAGACGGACGCCCAGGGCCGGCAGGTCTACCGCATCCCGTGCACCCTGCCGAAGCGGACGGGGCGTCACGTGGTGTTCGCGATCTGGCAGCGCTCGGACAGCCCGGAGGCGTTCTACGCGTGCAGCGACGTCGAGCTGTCGGGCGGCGTCGACCAGGGCTGGCGGCAGATCGGCCGCGTCCTGGCGCCGCAGCGGCTCGCCGCGCGCTCGGTCGTGACGCTGCGGGTGTTCGACGAGAACGGCGCGGACCTCGAGCGGATCTCGGTCGTCATCAAGAAGAAAAAGGCGAGCCGCGGTCGCTGGCCGCTCGCGCTCGCACGCAAGGTGAACGCGGAATCGAACCTCGTGCGGATCGGCGTGCTCGACGCGACGGGCTCGGTCGTGCCGACCCGCCGTGTGAACGGCAACTACGTCTACGCGACGGCGGGACGGAACCTGCGCTTCGAGATCGAGGTCACGCGCCCTGGCGGAGGAGGCGGCGGCGAGCCGGTCTACCCGGAGGGCATCGGCAGCTACGGACCCGGCACGCTGGTCCGCGGCGCGCAGGACGGTCTGCTCTACGAGTGCCGGCCGTTCCCGGCGTCGGGCTGGTGCAACCAGGCGCCGCACGCGTACGCGCCGGGCGTCGGCTACGCGTGGAACGACGCCTGGATCCGGCGCTAGGACTGCTGCCGGCGCGCGGCGCGGCTACTGCCGCGCGCCGACCAGCGCCTGCACCGCCTCCGTCAAGCCATCCACGCTCAGGTGGAACATCGGGAACAGCCGGCGCACGACGCGCACGGTCTGGAAGTCGTCCCAGATCTGCGGCTTGTCGGGGTTGATCCACACCACGCGGTCGAAGTGATCCGCGATGCGGTGCAGCCACTGGATGCCCGGCGTGGGCGTGGTGATGCGCGGGTCGATGCCGCCGTAGGGCTCGATGAGCTCCGCCGGGTGCATCGCCGCGTCGCCGACGATCGCGACCTTCCAGCGCGGATCGAGGCGGCGCAGGATGTCGCCGGTCGGCACCGCGTCGTCCCGCGTCAAGCGCGCGCGCGTGTAGACGTGGTCGTAGATGCAGTTGTGGAAGTAGTACGCCTGGAAGTCGCGTAGCCCGCGCTCCTCGTGCAGCGCGGTGAGGAGCTGGCTCACGGGCTCGTAGTACGGGTCCATGGTGCCGCCGACGTCCATCAGGAGCAGCAGCCGGACGTCGTTCTTGCGCGGCGGGCGGAAGACGAGCTCGATCTCGCCCGCGTTGCGGCAGGTCTCGTCGATCGTGCCGTCGAGGTCGAGCTCGGTCGGCGGCCCGGTGCGCGTGAGCTGCCGCAGGCGGCGCAGCGCGACGCGCAGCTGCCGCACGTCGAGCGTCATGTCGGTGCGGTAGTCGGCGAAGCGGCGCTCCTCGGCGACCTTCATCGCCGAGCGCGATCGGCCCTTGCCGCCGACCCGGATGCCGGTCGGGTGCACGCCGTTGTGCCCGAACGGCGAGCGTCCGCCGGTGCCGATCCAGCGGTCGCCGCCGTCGTGACGCTCGGTCTGCTCGGCGAGCGTCTCGAGGAAGCGGCGCATGAGCTCGTCGTTGGTGAGGCGCTCGAGCGCGGCGAGCTCCTCGGGCGAGAGCTGCGGGAAGTTCTTCGGATCCTTCAGCCACTCGAGGATCTGCTCGGTGATGTCGTCGCCGAGCGAGCCCTCGACGCCCTTGAAGACGCGCGCGAACACCTTGTCGTACGCGTCGAAGTAGGTCTCGCTCTTGATCAAGCAGGCGCGCCCGAGGTGGTAGAAGCGCAGCAGGCTGCAGCCGTGCAGGCCCTCCTCGAGCGCCTCGAGGAAGGTGCGCCACTCCTGGATGGAGACCGGGACGCCCTCCTCGCGCAGCCCGTAGAACAGGTCGAGGAACATGCTGCGCATCGAGTAGCGGCCGCGCCGGGACCTGGCAAACCCCGTCCGCCGCGGACCCGCGACGCGTCCTCCGCTCGCGCTTTGCACCCGCCCTTGCCAAGGAAGGGCGCATGACGCCCCGGCAGAGTGCCCGCGGCACGAGCGCCGTGGTCACGGTCGCGCGCCGGACGCTCGGTCCGCTGGTCGCGCGGCTCGGCGTCCGCGTCTTCGACCTGATCTACGGCGAGCGCCCGATCGCGCAGGTGCCGCCCGAGGTCCCGACCGCGGCGGCGCTGACGGTGCGTCTGGCGCACCCCGACGACGTGCCGGCGATCGCGGCGCGGGTCGGCGACGTCGAGGGCGCGCGCGTCGCGCGGGCCGCAGAGCGCGGCGACGTCGGCGTGGTCGCGCTCTCGGACGGCGCGATCGCCGGCTACATCTGGGGGAGCCGCACGGTGGTCGAGCTGCTCGACCTGACGCTCTGCACGCTTCCTCCGGACGGCGGCTACGTCCACGCCGCGTACGTGATGCCCGAGCACCGCGGCAAGCGCGTCCTGCAGGTGATCGCGCGTGCGCTGCACCTCGAGCTCGCGGCGCGGGGCTGCAGCTTCACCTGCCGCCTCATCGACCGCGCGAACTACGCGAGCCTGGTCGCGACCGAGCGCAGCGGCATCGACTACCGCTGGGCGCCGGTCGTCGCGCTGCCGAGCGGACGCGCGTTCTTTCTCCTCGGCCGCCCGGGCGCGCTGCGCCGCGGGCTGCCGCTCTCGCACGACGGCACGCGCGCCGCCCGCGTCTAGGACGACGTCCGCTCGGGCGGCCGCATCGCGTAGACGCGCGTCAGCGCGACCTCGATCGTCACCACGCGGCGCTCGGCGCCGCTGCGTCCCGGCCGCGCCGGACGCAGGCTGCCCGGCACCTCGCGCGCGCGTCCGTAGAGGATCGCCGCGGCGCCGTCCTTCCAGGTGGTGAAGGCGACGCGCGGGTTCTTGCGCAGGTCGGCGCGGCGCACGGCGTTCTCGTAGACGACGAGGCGCAGCGTCGTGCCGTCGAGCTCGGCGTGCACCGGCGCGATGTGCGGCTGGCCGTTCTCGCCGACGGTCGCCATCGCGATCAGCCGGGCGTCGCGCACGAGCGCGACGAGCTCGGCGCCGGTCATCTGGCGGTCGGGATAGGCGACCGAGTCCGCGACCGCCGGGGTCGCGGTGCGGACGCTGCGCGCGATCAGCGCGTCGAGGGCGGCGAGGTCGGACATGCGTCCGACCCTACCGCCGCCGTCGCCGCGCACAAGCCCGCGCGCGAGCGCAGCCACGCCCTCTCCCCGCGCGGCCGCGTGCGCACGGGCGTGCCCGCGACGCGGCGTCAAGCCGTCAAGCAACGACGCCGCGCCGCAGCCTCGAGTGCCTCACGCCGCCGTGGTCGTCGCCGCCGATCCCCTCCCCCTCACGCCGCCCGCGCCGTCCCCGACGCCATGTGCTCGGTCGCCCAGCGCACGAAGTCCTCCTCGGTCACGATGCCGACCACGTGCCCCGCGTCGTCGACCACCGGCAGGCAGCCGATCTTGTTCACCACCATCCGCAGGCCGGCCTCGGACGCGGGCTCGTGCGGCGACGCGACGCAGAGCTGCGTCTCCATCACCTCCGACGCCTCGCTCCCGGCGAGCACGTGCACCTGCGCCTCGACCGTCTCGCGCTCGAGCGAGCTCGACGCCGCGGCGAGCACGTCGCGGTGCGTGACGAGACCGACCAGACGATCCGCCTCGTCGAGCACCGGCAGGTGACGGATCCGCCGCGCGTGCATCAGGCGGAACGCGTGCAGCAGCGAGTCCGACGGGCGGATGCAGATCACCGGGCTCGTCATCAGGTCCGCGACGCGCGGCGCCGGAGCCTCGGCGTCGAGCGGCCGGCGCGCGCCCTCTTGCGCTTCCTCGACGAGGAACGCGTCCGTCAGCTCGCGCGCCGACGCGTCGATGGCGCTCATCAGGTCGAGGAGGTCGGGCACCAGGGTCGGATCGGCGGTCGCGGTGATCGACACGTTGCCGGCGTAGCTCAGGAGCGCGAACTCGACGCCCATGCTCTGGAAGAGCGGCACGAGCCCGTGCACCGCGCGCACCTCGTGCCCGAGCAGGTAGCGCACCTCGCGCGGACCCGGGACGTTCGTGCAGATCGTGTTCGCGACGAGGCCCTCGGGCGCGAACCGTCCGAGCAGCGCCTCGAACGGCGCCGGCAGCGCGCCGACCAGCGCGAGCATCATGCCCGCGGCGCGCGGCTGACCGCGCAGCTTCAGATTCTGCGTCTCGCTCGCGATCGCGGCGAGGCGCTCCTTCGGGTCGGCGATGCCGACCGGCAGACGAGGCAGCATCGCGGAAACGAGGTTGCCGAGCTGCAGACGCTCCTCGCTGCGCCGTACGCTCACCGGAACCAGGGCGCGCACGCACAGGTCCGCCGTCTCGAGACCGTGCGCTTCGAGATAGCGTCGCAGCCCGCCGGCGATGATCGCCAGCAGCACGTCGTTCGCCTTGCAGCCGGCGCGGCCGCGGATCGCGAGCACGTCGTCGAGCCGCACGCTGGTCCACGCGACGGTCCGGCGATCGCTGAGCGGCTTGTTGAACGGCAGCGGATCGTTGGGCTCGAGGACCAGGCCGCCGATCGCCTTGATCGCCTCGCCGAGCGAGCGCACGTTCTCGAGCACCTCCGACGGCGCCGGCAAGCCGAGACGTCCGACGAGCCCGCCACCGTCGCTCTTCGGTCGCACGTCGAGCGCGCCGTTGTTGGGCAGCAAGCAGGACGTCGAGCCGTGATCCGCCGCGCCGACGCCGGACGCGCTCTCGAGCCGGCGCGGCTCGCGCGCGGGGTCGGTGACCAGCTCGATGATCTGCGCGCCGCTCACGCCGTCGATCATGCAGTGGTGCACCTTGCTGAACAGCACGGAGGAGCCGTTCGCGAGACCGTCGATCAAGTAGATCTCCCAGAGCGGATGCCGCCGATCGAGCGGCGCCATGAACAGCGTGTCGATCAGCTCGCGCAGCTCGGCCTCGCCGCCGGGCGCCGGCAGCGCGATGTGGCGTACTTGACGGCGGACGTCGAAGGTCGGGTCGGGCTCCCAGGCGGGTCGGTCGAGATCGAGCGTCGCGCGCACCGGCCGCTCGCTGTAGCGCGGCAGCCGGTCGCACAGGCGCTCGCGGATGGTCTCGACGAGCTCCTGGAACGGCACCGTGCCCTCGACCTCGGCGATGCACGCGACGTGCAGGAGCTGGTTCGGCCGCTCGAAGTAGAGGAATGCCGCGTCGAGCGGTGACAGCCGGCGGACGCGCTCCGCGACGGTCTCCGGCGATCCGCCCTCCGACGTTCGGCTGACGACCTCGGCCCGCGACGCTGTCATGGACGGCTCCTTCCGCGCCGCACCCGGGCGCGTGCGTGAGATGCCGTCGGGGCATGCAAGCGCGGGACCGGCGAGTTCTCTCGGGAAATCGGCGCAGCGGCGGTGCGCGGTTTCCCGCCCGTCCGAATCCTGCGCGCCGCCGCTTCCCGCGGCTGGGAAACGCGCGCCGCCGGCGCGCGCTCGCCGTCCGCCGCGGGGCGGCCGACCCTCAGCCGTCGAGCGCGATCTCGAGGATCATGCGACGCTCGAGCCCGCCGACCAGACGCCGCAGCAACGTGCCGAGACGCATCTGCCAGCCGTACTTGCGGTCGAGCGCCGCGTAGGCGCGCGCCTCGTGCTCCGGGTCGGTGACGATCGTGCAGGTCCCCTCGTGCCAGGGACCGCGCACCTTGCCGACCACGTTGCACGCCGCGACGCGCACGCGCGGGTTGCGCCGGATGCGCTTCACCTTGAACGAATCGCGCAGGGTGAAGACGACGAGCTTGCCGTCGAGCGGCGCGGCCCACACCGGCGTCGCGACCGGCGTGCCGTCGCGCTTGAAGCTTACCAGGCTGACGTAGGGCTCGCGGTCGAGAGGGGTGCCCACGTCAGATTCGCTCGCGTGCTCTCGCGGCTACTGGTTGTAGCGCGGGCCGAGCTCGCTCCACTTCGTCGGGTACTTGCCGCCGCGCGCGTCGTAGGTCGTGAGCGCGTCGACGTCCTGCTCCTTCTTGAGCAGCGCCCCGACGAACGGGATGTGCGCCTCGAGCTGGTCGGCGGTGATGCCCGAGCGCAGCAGGACGGCGATCCAGTCGACCAGCTCGGAGGTCGACGGCTTCTTGCGGAGCTCGCTCTGCTCGCGCAGCCAGTAGAACTTGATCAGCACCTGGTCGAGCAGCTTCGCGTCGAGGTTCTTGTGGTGCACCGCGACGATCTGCTTCATCAGGTGACGGTCCGGGAACTCGATGAAGTGGAAGATGCACCGGCGCAGGAAGGCGTCGGGCAGCTCCTTCTCGTTGTTCGACGTGATGATGACGACCGGCCGCTGCTTGGCGACGATCTCCTCGCCGGTCTCGACGATGGTGAAGCGCATCTCGTCGAGCTCGTGCAGCAGGTCGTTCGGGAACTCGAGGTCCGCCTTGTCGATCTCGTCGATGAGCAGGACGTGGCGCTGCTCCGCGGCGAACGCCTGCCCGAGCGGGCCGAGCTTGATGTAGCGGCGGATGTCGGAGACGTCGCCGCCGCCGAAGCGGCTGTCGTTGAGGCGCTGGACGGTGTCGTAGACGTAGAGGCCGTCCGCCGCCTTGGTGGTCGACTTGATGTGCCAGCTGATCAGCGGCATGCCGAGTCCCTCGGCGACGTGCCGCGCCAGAACCGTCTTGCCGGTGCCCGGCTCGCCCTTGATCAGCAGCGGCCGCTCGAGCGCGATCGCGCAGTTGACTGCGTCGACCAGCGGTCCGGAGGCGATGTATCCGGGAGTCCCCTTGAAGCGCTCGAATCCGTTGTCCTTGGCCATTGGGGCAATCGACCTAGCGGTCGTGCCGAGGCCGAGCAAGCGCGGCGTGGTCCGCGGGACGGCGACGGGGCACGGTGCGCCGTCCCGCGGACTCCGCTGCGGGGCCGTGGGCGGAGGCCCCTCATCGCGGCGAGCCGCGCGGCGCCCGGAGGGTCGAGCGTCGCGCGCGCCACGCGTCCGGTGTCGCGCTCGGACACGACGGGTTTCGGCAGCTCGCGTGCGCGACTTGATGGTCGCGGCTAGAGTCGTCCGCCGTGAGCGCAGAGACCAAGGCCGTCCTCTTCGACTTCGGCGGAACCCTGTTCGACTACGCGGACCTCGCCGCGGCGCAGCTCGAGTCGCTCGAGTGCTTCGCGCGCGAGATCGGCATCGAGGCGAGCACGGCCGAGCTCGCGCGGGCGCACCGCGAGGCGACCGCCGCGGCGTTCCGCGACTACCTCGAGCGGCCGTACTACCTGCACCGCGACTTCTTCGCGGACGCGATCCGCGGCATGGCGCGCGGCGTCGGCGTGACCCTCAACGAGGACCAGGTCGAGCGCTGGTTCGCGATCCAGCACGAGCGCCGCGCGCGCGCCTTCAAGCTGCGCCAGGGCGTCGTCGAGACGCTGCAGGAGCTGCGCTCACGCGGCTTTCACCTCGGCATCGTCAGCAACATCGACGAGGACGACCTGCACCACCTGATCGATCTCGGCGGCCTGCGCCCGTGCTTCGACTCGCTGCTGTCGAGCGAGGCGGCGCGCTCGTGCAAGCCCGACACCGGCATCTTCCACCAGGCGCTCGAGCGCGCGGGCTGCGCGCCGCAGGAAGCGCTGTTCGTCGGCGACTCGCTGCCGCAGGACGTCGCCGGCGCGAACCGCGTCGGGCTGCGCTCGGTTCTGCTGTGGCATCGCGACGACAAGCCGCCGCCGGCGGAGCCGGTGCGGCCGCGGCACGTCATCCGCCACATCCCCGAGGTCCTGCGCCTCGTCTAGCGCCGCGGCTCACACCTCGTAGACGAACTCCCGCGCCATGCCGGCCTCGAGGTGGTAGAGGTTGTGGCAGTGGAAGAACCAGCGGCCCGGGTTGTCGGCCGCGAACTCGATGCGGATGGTCTCGCCGGGCGCGACGCTGACCGTGTGCTTGAGCGGGCAGAAGTCGCCCGCGCCCTGCAGGACGCGGAAGAAGTGCCCGTGCAGGTGCATCGGGTGCCACATCATCGATTGATTGACGAGCTCGAGCTCGACGCGATCGCCCGGCTTGATCACCAGCGGGTCGGCGTCGGGCCACGCCTGGCCGTCGATCATCCAGACGTAGCCCTTCATGTCGCCCTGCAGCGGCAGGCGGAAGCGGCGCGTCTCGCCCGCGGGCAGCACGGTCGGCGCGGGCGCGCGTAGCTGCGCGTAGCGCAGCGTGCGGCTCTCAGGCGCCGCTGCGGGCATGCTGCGGTTCGGCTGCGGCTTCGCGTCCGGCGTGTGCAGCACGCCGATCGCCTGCCCGGAGCCGTCCTGCGCGACCGCGTGCAGCGTGTAGCTGCCGGATTTCGTGAGCTTGACGACGACGTCGTAGCACTCGGCGTTGCCCATCAGGATCTGCTCGACGGTCACCGGCTCGACCGCGAGACCGTCGGCGTGCACGACCTCGAGCGGGTGCTCGTCGAGCGAGACGCGGAAGAAGGTCGAGGCGCCCGAGTTGATGAGGCGCAGGCGGATGCGCTCGCCCGGCTGCGCGGCGAAGGTCCAGGGCGCGTTCGGAGCCTTGCCGTTCAGGAGGAACGAGCTGTACTTGACGTCCGCGAGATCGGGCTTGGCGCCGCTCGCGTCCATCTTCATGCCCGGCGTGGCGCCACCGTTGCCGCGCGGCTCGGCGGCGTTCGCGCCGCCAGCGTTCGCGGCAGCGCCGCTTTCGTCGCCGTTCTTCTTGCCGCGCAGCTCCTCGAACACCTGCATCGGCGAGCGGTGCAGCCAGTCGCTCATCAGGACGACGACGTCGTGCTCGGCGCGCACGGGATCGTCCTTCGCCTCGATCACGAAGGCGCCGAACATCCCCTGCTGCTCCTGGAAGCCGACGTGCGAGTGGTACCAATAGGTGCCGCTCTGGCGGATCGGGTACTCGTAGACGTACGTGCCGCGCGGCGCGATCGGAACGTTCGAGATGTCGGGCACGCCGTCCATCGCGGCCGGAACGAGCAGCCCGTGCCAGTGGATCGTGGTCGGCGAGTCGGCGAGCCGGTTCGCGACCACGGCGCGGAAGATCTCGCCCTCGCGCACCCGGATCTCGGGACCGGGCAGCGTGCCGTTGACCGTGATCGCCGGCATCTCCTTCTCGCCGTCGGGGTCGAGCGTGACCTGCTCGACCGACAGCGCGTACTCCGTCCGCCCGGGTCGCGGCACGTAGGCTCGCTCGGCGTCCGCCGCGGGCGACGCGGACGGCGCCGTCGCGCCCGTCGCGGCGAGCGCGCTCGGAGGGGCACCGCCGCGGCGTGCGAGCGCGGCGCCGCCCAGCACGGCGAGGGCCGCGCCACCGCCGACGAAGCTTCGGCGCGAGAGCGTGCGCGCCTCCCGAGCTCGATCCCGATCGCGGGTGCGCTTCGACATGGGAGCCTCCTTTCGTCGCTACGTGAATCTCATCGTCCCGAGGGGCGCGCTCCTCTAGGACACGGGCGTGGAGAGCGCGCGCTGGCGTCCCGCGCCGCCTCGGTGCACGATCCTCGCCCATGAGCGAGGCGAACGTCGACACGGTGCGCGCGCAGTTCACGCGTCAAGCAGAGATCTACGCGCGCATGCGCCAGACCACGGAC
This sequence comes from Candidatus Binatia bacterium, assembly GCA_036563615.1. NCBI lineage: Bacteria > Candidatus Binatota > Binatia (SeqCode) > Binatia bacterium. Next base: position 124,899 of record DATCMB010000019.1, on the reverse strand, counting down.
CAGAAGGGCCTCGACGGCCTCGTTGCGCTGAGCGGCGCCAAGCCGGGCGACCGCGCGCTCGACGTCGCGTGCGGCCCGGGCTTCCTCACCATGACGCTCGCGACGCGCGCCGCGCACGCGACCGGCTTCGACGCGACCGACGCGATGCTCGCGCTCGCGCGCGCGGAGGCGGCGCGCCGCGGCATCGCCAACGTCGAGTTCCGCTCCGGTGACGCCGAGGCGCTGCCCTTCCCCGACGCGAGCTTCGACGTCGTCTGCTGCCGCGCGGCGTTCCACCACTTCGCGCGGCCCGAGCGCGTGCTCGCCGAGATGGTGCGGGTCGCGCGTCCGGGCGCGAAGATCGTGATCGCCGACATGCTCGGCCCCGAGGACGCGGCGAAGGCCGCGTACCGCGATCGGATGGAGCGCCTGTGCGACCCTTCGCATGCGCACGCGCTGTCGGAGAGCGAGCTCCGCGCGCTGTTCGACGCAGCGGGCGTCGAGGTCGCGTTCGCCTTCAGGTCGCCGTTCGCGGTCGAGGTCGAGGAGTGGATCGAGCACGGCGGACCGACCGCCGAGGTGGCGGAGGAGCTGCGACGAATGGTCGCGGCCTGCGCCGACGAAGACCTCGCCGGCATCACGGTGCGCCGCGACGGCGACCGCGTGACGTTCTCGTACGAGGCGGCGGCGTTCGTGCTCGCCCGCCCGGCCTGAGGTGCGCACGCTCAGCGCAGCACCGCCCCGGCGACGGCGAGCAGCAGCGCCGCGAGCGTCGTCGTGTTGAGCATCGCCGAGACCTGGTGCAGGCGCGCGAAGCGCGCGTCCTCGCCGTCCAGGTCGCGCAGCCGCGGCAGGATCGCCTCGCCGCCGATCAGCGTCGCGACCAGCGCCACCGCGACCGGCAGCGACAGCCGCATCAGCTCCTCCTGCGTCAAGCTCGCCCGTCCGAGCAGCACCATGCCGAGCGCCACGAAGCCGCACAGCGCGCCGAGCCGGTAGTAGCGCGGGAAGAGCGGCCGCAGGAAGCGTCGCGCCTCGGCGGTCGGGAAGTTGCCGTGCGCGACCGGCGCGACGAGGAACGAGACGCAGACGTTCGAGCCGAGCCACACGGCGACGGCGACGGTGAAGAGCAGCCGCAGCATCGGCCGAGCGTGCCACAATGCGGCCCGCCTGTCGCGGTGCGGCGGCTCGCGCGTCAGGCTCGGCTCGTCCGCCGCGCGTCCACCGACGCGGCGCCGGCCCCCGCGCATGCGCGAGGCGCGCGCTAGCGGATGCGCTCGATCACCACCTCCGGCGAGCCCGGCGGCCCGAGCGCGCCCTCGAAGCGCAGCATGTCGTACGGCGGCGTGGTCGAGATCCAGTAGGTCGTCTCGCCGGAGAACCAGACCTCGCCTGCGCTCTCCGCGTGCTGCCGCCAGACTTCGGGCACGTCGATCGAGCGCGCCGCCTGCCGGACGTCGAGCCCGACGCGGATGCGACGCGCGCGCTCGGGGCGTCCGCGCACCTCGAGCGTCTCCTCGCCGTCGACGTACGCGTAGACCGGCACCGGGATGCCGCTTCCGCCCCAGACGTAGAAGCGCACGACGCGCGCCGACTGCGGGAAGCCGGCGATCGCGACGCCGAGGCAGGTGCCGACGTACGTGTTGGGCTCGAAGTCGCGCTTGCGTGCCGACCAGGTGTCGTTGAACTGCTCGCGCTCGAGGTCGACGTAGACCTCGTCGGAGCGGTTGCCCGCCTGGTCGATCACGACCTCGCCGTAGGCGACGTTGCGCAGCCTGCCGCCTTCGTTGCGGAAGATGCAGCTCGTCGTCTTCTCGCGACCGTCTTCCGCGCGGTCGGTGCGGATCGCGTTGTACATCGTGCGGCCCTGGTCGTCCTTCGCGGCCGCGATCGCGCTCGGTCCGGGGACGATGAAGTCGCGCTCGAGGCCGCGTCCCGGGTCGGTGACCCGCAGACGGTAGACCGGCTCGCTCGACTCGTACGGCGTGAGCGGCGGATCGACGAGGAAGGTCTCGCCCGCGACGCGCGCGATCACGTCGGTCGGCTTCTCCTCGGACGGCAGTCCGGGCGTCTTGACGAGCAGATCCGGCATGACGGCGATCGCGCTGCGTCCGTCGGCGAGCTTCACCTCGCGGTCGAGGCGCGCGATCACCTCCCACTCCTGCCCGGCGGTGAGGCGCTCGGGATTCTCGAGCGGCCCCGGCAGGCGGAACACGACGCGCGCGTCGTCGCCCGTCAAGACCAGAACGTCCTCGCCGGCGGCCGTGCGCTCGGTCTGCACGCCGTCGGCGAGGAAGCGCACGCGCTTGCCGGCGAGCGTCATGTCGGGATCGGAGAGGCGCAGCTCGGGGCCGCTCGCCTTCGCGACCTGCGACAGCTCGAGCGGCACGATGCCGGCGCGCGGCCGCGGCGGCTCCTGCGCGCGGACGTCGAGGCCGAGCGCCGCCGCCGCGAGCAGCGCGACGATCGGCACGACGAAGCGCCTCGCCGCCCGCACCGCAACTGCGGCGGCGACGACGCGAGCTGTGCGGCTCACGCGCGGCCTCCTCATGTCGGGATCTCCGCCAACTCGCGCAGCACGATGCGGTCGAGCCGCACGCTCTCCGGGGTCGTGAGCGCGTAGAGCAGCGACTCGACGACGTCGTCGACCTTCATCATCTCCGGCAGCCCCGTCCAGCGCATGACGCTGCGAATCGCGTCCTCGCCCGGCGGGCGCAGCGCCACGCCGCCCCCTTCGGTGCCGGCGGTGTTGCCGATCTGCACCTCGGTGAAGCGCACGCCGCTCTTGCCGTACTCGCCGCGCAGCGCGGCGAGGAAGTGCGACAGCGCGGCCTTGGTCGTCGAGTAGATCGTCAAGTATGGAATCGCGAGCGTCGCCGCGGTCGAGGTGACGTGGATCACGTGCCCGCGCGCGCGCGGCAGCATGTGCTTGAGGGCGTGCTGCGTCGCGCAGATCGCGCCCGCGAGGTTGACGTCGAGCATCGTGCGCCACGCCTCCTCGCTCTGCGTCGCGAACGGCTCGAGCCACAGCACCGCGGACGTGTTGACCAGCGCGTCGAGCGGCGCGCCGTCGCGCGCGACCGCGTCGAACAGCGCGGCGACGCTCGACGACGACGCGACGTCGCAGGCGTGCGGCGTGGCCGAGCCGCCGGCGGCGCGGATCTCCTCGGCGATGGCCGCGAGCTTGTCGAGCCGGCGCGCGGCGAGATGCACCGACGCTCCCTCCCCAGCGAGCCGTCGTGCGAGCGCCGCACCGATGCCCGCAGAGGCGCCGACCACGACGACCTTCTTTCCCGACAGTCGAGCCATGCGCGTCTCCCGCGCCCACAAAGGCGGGAATCGTCGCGATGGTCAATCGGAGCGGGCGCGGGGGCGCCGCACGACGATCAAAGGTGAGAGCCCGTGCGCGCGCAGCGAGCGCGCCGCCGGTCGAGATCAGGCGCGGCGCGTGATCTTCGACGCCGCGACCTTCGAGCGGATCGCGGTGCGCGCCTGGTCGGTCAGGTCGACGAACGAGCAGCCCATCTGGAGCTGGTAGCGGCCGTCCTCCTTGACGTGGCGCACCTGGACGATCGCGTCGAGCACCTCGACCTCGTCGAGGTAGAACTCGAGCCAGAACTTCGCGCCCACCGGCAGCGGCAGCAGCGGCGAGAAGCGCCGGTCGAGCACCAGCCTGACGCCGGTCGGGCTCAGGTCGCCGAGGACCGCCGGGATCATCTCGCCGTTCGACGCCGTGAGCCGCGCCGGGAGCTCGGTCGACATGCGCGCCTCGGCGCGCTGGTAGCGCAGGGTCTCGGGGAGCTCGACCGGCAGGATCTCTACGGTGTCGTCCGGATGGGACATGAAACTTCGCTCGTGACAGGGGCTTCGGCGGTCCGGGCGCGCTGCTTGAGACGATCCCGTCGCTTCCCCGCAAGCGCCTTGCGACTTGCCCACGACGCAGCGGAGCAGGCAAAGTCGCTGCTCGTTCGCTCGACCGGCCCCGGAGGGAAGCATGCTCACGACGCCCTGCATCATCCGGCGGTCCAGGCTCGTCCTGGCCGCTGCCTGGATCCTCTGTGCCTCGCTCGCCATCGGCGAGGAGGCCGTCGCCGCCGACTGCTGGGGCGGCACCGCGAAGCGCGTCGCCGTCAAGCGGCGCGACGTGGTCTACCGCGGCACGGTGACGTTCCCCGGCGCGTCGCACGACACGGTGATCGGCCCGCAGGGGCTCACCTTCCAGATCGTCGACGCAGCGGATCCCGACCGGGTCCTCTTCGAGACCACGGTGCCGCGCGCCCGCTTCCGCTCGACCGCGACCGTGACGCAGTACGACCGCACCGGTCCGATCAACGGCCGCATCCGGCTGCGCAACGCGCGCAACCAGAACGACACGGTCGAGATCGACCTCCGCGTGTTCGGCTTCTTCGACCTCGGCAGCGCGGCGCCGGACGGCGTGCACGTCGTGGTGCGCAGCGGCGACACGTGCGTGCGCTCGTGCTTCAGCGCGTGCAACCCGCGGCGTCCGGGCGGCGTGCTGCGCTGCAAGAAGAGCGCGCTCTACGAGCCGTTCGCCGACGCGGGCTTCGGCGCCCTGGTGCGCGACGGCGTCAAGCAACCCGGCCCGCGCTCGCCCCTGTGCGGCCTCGCCATCAAGACCACGGGGCCGCGCTGCGACTTCCTGATCGACGAGCGCTGCATCCTGCCCTACCCGTCGTCGGTCTTCCTCGACCCGGACCCGACGACGCCGACGGGTCTCCGCGTGCACTACGACGTCGGCTCGCTGCCCGCGAACGTCGCCGGCAAGCCGATCGATCCGACCGACTGGAACACGCTCGACGGCTTCAGCCCGGGTCCGATGATCCTCGCGCTCTTCCCGGACACCGGGCACCCGGTCGACCTGGAGGCGTCGAACGTCGCCTTCCACACCAACTTCGCGCGCTCGCTCGACCCGGATCACCCGACGGTGCTCGCTCGCGCCGACGACGGCGAGCGCATCATCCACTTCGCCGAGCTCGACGCGCAGACCGACGACGTCGAGAAGAAGGCGCTCATCATCCGTCCGGGCAAGCGGCTCGACGACGCGACCCGCTACGTGGTCGGGATCCGCAACCTGGTCGACACGCAGGGCACGCCGATCGAGCCGCGCCTCGCCTTCCGCGTGCTGCGTGACGGGATTCCCGACGCGCAGGTCGCGCTCGCCTGCGGCGACGCGTGCGCCGCGGCGATCGCAGCGCGACGTCCGGCGATGGAGGACGTGTTCGCGCGGCTCGAGGCGAGCGGCGTCGCGCGCGAGGACCTGATCCTCGCCTGGGACTTCACGACCGCGAGCACCGAGGCGATCACGGGCTACCTGGTGTCGATGCGCGATCAGGCGTTCGCGCTCGGCACGCCGTCGTTCACCGTCACCAGCGTCAATACCGGAAATCCGCCGGGCTCGGGCTTCAACTCGCAGATCTACGCGCGCATCGAGGGCACGTTCCAGGCGCCGCTGTTCATGACCGCCGACGCGCCCGGCTCGCGCCTCAACCTGGTGAACGGCGTGCCGACGCAGAACGGCTACGCGACCGTGCCCTACGTCGTGCACATCCCGCGCATCGCGGTCGCGGCCCTGAATCCCGACGCGACGCCCGCGAAGGCGAGCCTCTGGGGGCACGGGCTCCTCGGCTCGCGCTTCCAGCTCGGCGCGCTGTCGGAGCTCGCGAACACCTACAACTACGTGATCGCCGCGGTCGACATGCAGGGCATGTCGGACGCCGACGTCGCCGGGGGCGTCATTCCGGCGATCAACGACTTCTCGCTCTTCCACCGCATCCCCGAGCGGCTGCACCAGGGGCTCTTGCACCACCTGCTGCTCGGGCGCCTGCTCGCCGACCCGGTCGCGGGCTTCAACTCGCACCCGGCGTTCCAGCTCGGCGTCGGCGGCGCGCCGGTGGTCGACACCGAGCAGGTGTTCTACTCGGGCGGCAGCCAGGGCGGCATCTTCGGCGGCACGATCATGGCGATCGCCGAGGACTTCGACCGCGGCTTCCTCGCCGTACCGGCCGCGAACTACTCGACGCTGCTCCAGCGCAGCATCGACTTCAATCCGTTCTTCGCGCTGCTCAACGTGAGCTACCCCGACAAGCTCGACCAGATCCTCATCTTCCCGCTCATCCAGCAGCTCTGGGATCGCGCGGAGCCGCAGGGCTACCTGCCGCACATCCTGCCCGGGACGCTCTCGAACCCGCCGCGGCCGCACAAGATCCTGATCCACATGGCGACCTACGACAGCGAGGTGTCGAACCTGGGCACCGAGATCATGGTGCGCTCGCTCGGCATCCCGCAGCTCTTGCCGGTGCATCGCAGCTTCGTCGGCATCCCGGAGATGGCGGCGCCGTTCGACGGCTCCGCGTTCGTCGAGATCGACCCGCAGCGCGGCTTCGGCCGTTGTCACACGCCGGGCACGACCGACGCGGGCGCGATGTGCACGACCGACGCGCAGTGCCCGGGTCCGGGCGATCCGGCGTCGCGCGTGATGTGCGCGTCGGGCATCCCGCCGCTCACCAACACCGCGCCGCTGTTCAACAACGGCGCGCACGGCTCGACGGGCAACCCGACGACCGGCATGCAGATCGCGAACTTCCTGCGCGACGGCGGCTTCATCGAGCAGTTCTGCGACGGGCCCTGCGACCCGGAGTAACTGCTTCGCGCATCAGTCGGGCGACGCGTGGATCTCGCGTCCGCCGAGCACGTCCTGCTCGGCGACGCGGATCTCACGCGTCGCTCGGTCGCTCTCGATCCGCCAGGCGGAGCTCTGCCCGAGGTCCGGACGCTCGGACGAGTACGGCAGCACGACGCGCGCTTCGCCGCTCGCGTCGAGGCGCACGGTCTTCTCGTAGGTGCGCGCGCGTCCGGCGTCGCTTCGCCACGCGTAGCGTAGACGCACCTCGGCGCCGGGCGCGCCGCGCAGCACGAGCGTCGCGCCCGGCACGCGCTCCCACACCTTGACGTGGCCGATCTGGTCGTCGCTCGCCGAGTCGACGACGAGACGCAGGTGGTCGAGCGCCGGGATCACCTCGGTCGTGCCGTCGGGGCGCTCGAGCGGAACCTCGGAGCCGCCGAAGCGCGTCAAGCGTGCATACAGCGAGCGCAGCAGCGGCGGCTCGAAGGTGTAGATCACGCCGTCCGGCGTCGGCGCCTTGCCGTACCAGTCGCGCGGATTCTCGCCGCGGCCGACCAGCGCCGCGCCGATCGTGCCGAGGTCGTTGTCGACCACGACCCAGCGGCTGCGGCGCGCGTCGAGCAGCGCGAGCGCGCGCGCCTCGTCGCTCGCGAGGAAGAAGTCGATCCAGTCCTCGAACGACGAGCCGCCGACGTAGGAGCCGAAGGGCGTCACCGTCACCGGCACGCGCGCGACGTGCAGCAGCTTGTGCCCGAGCGGCCAGGGGTTCATCGCGCCGCCCGGCTCGGCGTCGTCGGGCGTCGTCGCGTGCGCGAGCGCGGCGAAGCCCGCGAGCGCGCGGTGCAGGCGGACGTCGCTCGAATCGCGCTGCGCGGCGAGGTCGCCCGGCGTGAAGGCGCCGGCGAGGGCGCGCGGCAGCGCGGTGAGGCGGTCGGGGTGCGCGAGGTAGCCGCGGTAGTACGGCGCGAACGCGAGCACGAGCACGACCGCGACGACGGCGAGCGCGCCAGCCCGCACCGCGCCCGGCGCGCTGGCCGATGCGCCGCCGAACCGGAGCTCGAGCCGGCGCACGGCGTCGTCGAGGAAGTCGGCAGCCAGCACGGCGAGCGCCGGTGCGAAGCTCTCGCCGAAGCGCCGCTGGCGCAGCGTCAAGATGAAAAGCGCGCTCGCCCGGACGAGCACGAAGAGCCGTCCCGCGTCCGCGAAGCGCTCGCGCGCGAGCCGTGCGAGCAGCAGGACGAGCAGCAGCGGCACAGCGAAGAAGAGACGGCTCATCCACACCTGCGGACCGCGCCAGTCGAGCCCGCCGTCCGCCCCGCGCAGGATCGGCACCGACTCCTGCACCGCGCTCATGAACGCATCCGAGGCGAGCGTCCACTCGAGGACGCGCTCGAGCGCGGCGCGCTGCGACCAGACGAGCGCGCCGCCCGCGACCGCGAGCATGCCGAGGACGAGCAGCATGCGACCGAGCGGCCAGCCGCGCGCGGCGACGCGTCCCGCGAGAAAGCAGAGCACGGCCGCGACGCCCAGCACCGCGACGTGCAGGTACGACAGCGTGACCGAGCTCACCGGCGCGCCGCCTGCGCGCACCGTCGCCACCGCGACCGGCAGCACGGCGAGCGCGCCGAAAAGGTGCACGACGGTCGCGAGGCGCGCGATCCGCAGCCGTCCGCCCGCGTCGCTCGCCGCGAACAGCGCCGCGAGCCCGAGGTCGAGGATCGCGAGCGGCAGGAGAAAGCCGTTCCAGGTGAGGAGTCCCGCCGCGGCGACCGCGGCGGCGAGCGCCGTGTCGCACGCGCGTCCCGGACCCGCCGCGACGCGCGCCGTGTCGCACGCGCGTCCCGGACCCGCCGCGACGCGCGCGCCCGGTCGCACGTCGAGCGCGCGCAGCACCGCCGCCGTGAGCCAGGCCGCGAGCAGCGTCACCGCGACGTGGTGGTCGACGAAGCCGAGCCGCGAGTACCAGACGTGCGCCGGCACCAGCGTCACGACCAGCGCCGCGAGCAGGCCCGCGCGGCGCGACGCGATCCGGGTCGCGAGCGCGTACACCGGCAGGCAGGTGAGCGCGCCGAGCAGCGGCGGCAGCAGCGCCGCCATCCGCTCGACCGCGGTGACGTCATCGACGCCGAGGCCCGCGAGCCGCGCCAGCGTCGCGAGCGCGAAGTCGAACAGCGGCGCGAACACGATCGGCGCGCCGTGCGGGTAGTCGATCCAGGGATCGAACAGCGGCACGTGCGGCCAGTCGGCGAGGATCAGGACGACGCGCCGCAGGTGGTAGTACGGGTCGTTCTCGGCGAGCACGACCGCGTCGCCGACGAACACGGTCGCGGCGTTGCCGGTGCGCAGCACGAAGCCGAGCACGCACAGCAGGACGAGGACGATCGGGATCGCGAGGCCGCGGCGCGGCATCGCGCCCTTCAAGCAGATTCCGGCTAGCGCGACGAGCGCACGGGCATCAGCGGCAGCGACACGGTGAAGGTGGCGCCCTTGCCTTCGCCCTCGCTCTGCGCGGCGACGGTACCTGCGTGCAGCTCGACGAGGTGGCGCACGATCGCGAGCCCGAGCCCGAGGCCGCCGTGCACGCGCGTGTCCGACATGTCGCCCTGGCGGAAGCGCTCGAAGACGTGCGGCAGCAGATCGGGCGCGATGCCCTTGCCGGTGTCGCTCACCGTCAGCACGCAGCGGTCGTGGAGGCGCGCGACGGAGACGCGCACCCTGCCGCCCTCGGAGCTGAACTTCACCGCGTTCGACAGCAGGTTCGCGACGATCTGCGTGAGCCGCCCGGGATCGCCCGCGACCAGGTCGTGATCGCTGCCGAGCGCCGCGTCGATCTGGACGCCCTTCGCCTGCGCGACCGGCCGCACCGAGTCGACCACCGCCGCGACGATCTCGCGCACGTGCACCGGTGCGTACTCGACGAGGGCGAGCTTGCCGCTCGTGATGCGGGCGACGTCGAGCAGGTCGTCGATCAGCAGGGACAGGTTGCGGGCGTTGCGCTCGATCGTGCTCAGGGCCGCGCGGGTGTCGTCGGGGGAGAGCTCCTCCTCGCGCAGGATGTCGGCGAAGCCCAGGATCGGTGAGAGCGGCGTGCGCAGCTCGTGCGACACGACGGCGAGGAACTCGTCCTTCGCGCGATTCGCCGCCTCGGCCTCGGCGCGCGCGCGACGCTCGCGCTCGAGCAGCGCCGCGCGCTCCGCCTCGACGCGCCGGAGCTCCGTGACGTCCTGCATCGCGCCGATCGCGCGCACCACGCGGCCCGCGTCGTCGCGCACGATGAAGCCACGATCGACGACGTGCACGTAGCGTCCGTCGTAGCGGCGGAAGCGGTACTCGTCGTACCAGCTGTCCGTCGTACCGCCGAACGCTTCCTCGATGCTGTGCTGCACGCGCGCGCGGTCCTGCGGATGGATCTGCTCGAGCCACCAGCTGATGTCGGATCCGACCGCCTCGCGCGGGTGCCCGAAGCGCAGGTGCACCCCGTCGCTCCACTCGAGACGATCCGGGATCACGTCCCAGTCCCAGATCGCGTCGTTGATCGCGCGCGACGCGAGGCGGTAGCGCGTCTCGCTCGCGCGCAGACGACGCTCGGCCCGGCGCAGGTCGGTGACGTCGTAGTAGGCGACCACCGCGGCGAGCAGCCGTCCCGCCTCGTCGCGCACCGACGCGGCGCTCACGCGCACGATGACGCGCCGGCCGTCGCTGCGCTCGTACTCGATCTCCTCGGCGTCGACGGTGTCGCCGCGCAGCGCGCGCACGAGCGGGTACTCCTCGGCGGCGTACGGACGTCCGTCCGGATGCAGCGCGCGAGGACCGCCTGCTCCGAGCGCCGCGCCCGGCGGCGCCGGCGGCGCACCGAAGAGTCGCGTGAGCTGCTGGTTGTGCAGCACCACGCGTCCGCTCGGCGCCTGCGCGATCATCACGCCGAGCGGCATCTGCTCGAGAACGGCGGTGAGCAGCTTGCGCTCGAGGCTCACCGTCTCGAGGAGCTGCTGGCGCTCCCTCCCGGCGCGCTCGCGCCGGTCCGCCTCGTGCTGCAGGAGCCCGCTGCCGCGGCTCGCGTCGGCGGTGTGCTCGCGCGCGCAGCGGCCGATCGCGTCTTGCTCGCTCAGGGACGCGTCGTCGAGCTGGAGCTGCGCGGGCTGCTCGACGTGCATCAGGAGCACGCCGTCGAGCTCCGCGACGCGCCGTGCGATGAGCCGGTAGCGACGCGTCCTTCCACCGGCGCCGATCGCGTAGACGGTCTCGAGCGCGTCGCGGGTGCCGCGCAGCAGCTCGGCGAGGCCGTCTCGGAGCGCGCGGCCTTCCACCTCGGCGCGCGGGCAGGCGGCGTCGCAGGCGTCAAGCCAGCATTCGCCGATCTCGAAGCCGCGTCCCGTCAAGCACCCACTGCGCACGAGCTCGCGCCAGGCCTCGTTGACCGCGATCAACGTGCCGCGCGCGTCGAGAGCAGCGATGGGGATGGGGGCGTGCTCGAAGAAGCTCGTCAGGGCAACGTGTCCCGTGGTGGCGCCGTCTACGAGCGGGTCGTCGAGTGTTGCCGGTGGGACATGCGGCGCACCAGACGCTGACGTCAGCGCAGGTGGCATGGTCACGAAACGTACTCCCGGTCCTCGAGCCAATCAATTCAATTTTCGACGAGACGCGCCCCGGACATGAGCACGTCGAGCCGGACGATCAGCAGGCGACGGTCGAGGCGAGAACGAGCTGGCCCCCGTAGTAGAGCGGGAGACCCCAGAGGCGGTTCAGGAAATTGTGCCCGAGAAAGCGGTCGCGCGCCACGGCCAGGTCGGAAAAGAAGAACATCAGCGCGCCGACCGGGATCGATCCGCAACCGGCGTGGCCCCAGGTTCCGAACGCCGATGCGACCATCAGCGAGATCACGATCACGTACGCCCGCACCGGCAGCCGCAGCGACCGCGGAACGTGCGGCCCGAGCCAGCGGTCGACGAGCAGCACCGGCAACGCGAGCACCAGCACCGTCGCGATCAGAAAACCCGGAGATACACCGCGCACGAGGAACGCCGCAGCGAAGGCGACATGTCCGGCGAGAAAGCTCGCGAGCCCGGCCGTGAAGGCGGCGCGCGTGCGCGGAATCAGCAGCACGTCGCCCCACCAGGAGAGGACGAGCGCCAGCAGGACGAGCCGTCCGTAGGTCGTCTGCCAGGCGCCGGCGGCGAGCGCCGCGGCGATGAAGCCGGTCGAGGCGAGCGGCTTCCACACCCAGCGACCGGCGACCGAGCCGCGGGCTTCCGCGACCAGCAGCAGCGCCGTCGCGACGAGCGTGAGGAGGATCCAGGGCAGCATGCGATTCCGCGGCGGCCGGCGGCGCGCCGGCTGCTCGGCATAACGAGCGGACGCCCCGGAAGCACCCCCGGAAAGAGATTGCATTACAAGTGCAAATAGTCTAGTTCCGGCGAATGCTCGGACGCTGCGTTCTCCTCCTCGTGCTCGTCGTCGTGGCCGGCACCGGCTGCGACACGCTCGCCGATCGCATCCTCGAGCGCGGCGCGCGTCGAACGCTCGAGCAGTCGCGCGACGACCTGCTCGACGACGGCCGCCTCAACGTCGTGCTGTGCGGCACCGGCTCGCCGCTCGCGTCGGCGGACCGGGCCTCGTCGTGCACCGCGGTGATGGCCGGCGGTCATTTCTTCGTCGTCGACGTCGGACCCGGCGCGCTGCGCAACCTCGGCGTTTGGCGCTTCCCGCTCGCCCGCCTCGACGGCGTGCTGCTCACCCACTTCCACTCGGACCACATCGGCGACCTCGGCGAGGCGGTGACGCAGGCCTGGATCGCGGGCCACCGCGAGCCGCTCGCGGTGTACGGACCTCCCGGCGTCGAGCGCGTGGTCGCGGGCTTCCAGGACGCGTACGCGCTCGACCGCGACTACCGCGTCACGCACCACGGCGCGTCGAATCTGCCGCCCGCGGGCGGTCTCATGGCCGCACGCACCGTCGCCTTGCCGAGTGCCGACGAGCCGGCCGTGGTGTTCGACGCCGACGGCCTGCGGGTGACGGCGTTCCGCGTCGACCACACGCCCGCCGAGCCGGCGTACGGCTACCGCTTCGACTACAAGGGACGCTCGGTGGTCGTGAGCGGCGACACGAAGCGCTCGGAGAACGTCGTGCGCAACGCGCGCGGCGCGGACGTGCTCGTGCACGAGGCGCTCGCCGGGCACATGGTCGAGGCGGCGTCGCGCGTCGCGGCCGAAGGCGGCAACGAGCGGCTCTCGAAGCTCAGCAAGGACATCCTCGACTACCACACGACGCCGCGCGAAGCGGTCGAGGTGGCAAGCGAGGCTGGTGTCTCGACTCTGGTCTTGACGCATCTCGTGCCGGCGCCGTTCAACGCGCTCGTCGAATGGGTCTTCCTGCGCGGCACGAAGGGCATCTGGGAAGGCGAGCTGATCATCGGCGAGGACGGCCTGCACCTGGCGCTGCCGCCGGATTCGCAGGAGATCGTCGTCGACGAGATCTCGTGAGGAAACGACGATGAGCACCATCCAGGAGGCATTGGTTTCGAGCCGGCGCAACGGCACGGTGGAGCCGGTCGGCGACGGGCTCGCGCAGTTCCACGGCTTCTGCAACGTCGGCTTCGTCTGGGGCAACGGCGAGGCGCTGGTGGTCGACACCAGCAACCCGATCCTCGGGCCGCGCGCCGCGAAGGGGCTGCGCGAAGCGACGAGCGATCGGCTCGCGGCGATCGTGTACACGCACGGCCACGTCGACCACGTCGGCGGCGCGCCGGCCTTGCTCGCGAGCTGCGAGCAGCGCGGCGAGCCGCGCCCCGCGGTGTGGGGCCACGAGTCGGTGAACGAGCGCCTCGACCGCTACCTCCTCACCTGGGGCTGGAACAACGAGGTCAACCGACGGCAGTTCCAGCTCCCGCCCGGCGTCGACGCGTTCCCGAAGAGCTTCGTCCGACCGGACCACACCTATCGCGACACCGCGCGCATCGACCTCGCCGGCGAGCCCGTCGAGCTGCACCACGCGCGCGCCGAGACCGACGACGCGACCTGGGTCTGGCTGCCGCAGCGCGAGGTCGCGCTGGTCGGCGACCTGTCGGTGCAGTCGCTGCCCAACACCGGCAACCCGAACAAGCCGCAGCGCTACACGCTCGGCTGGGCGGAGGCGCTCGAAGCGATCGCGGCGAAGAAGCCGCGCATCGTGATCCCGGGGCACGGCGATCCGATCCGCGGCGACTACGCGCTCGAGGTGCTGACCGAGACCGCGCGCGCGCTGCGCTTCCTGCACGACGCCGTCATCGAGCGCATGAACGCGGGGCAGTGGCCCGACGAGATCGTCGACGCGCAGATCTCGCTGCCCGAGGACCTCGCGAAGAAGCCCTACCTGCAGCCGATCTACGGCTGCGCGCCGTTCGTGGTGCGCGACGTGCTGCGCTTCTACGCCGGCTGGTGGGGCGGCAACCCGGCCGAGCTGATCCCCGCGCGCCGCTCCGACGTGGCGCGCGATCTCGTCGAGGTCGCGGGGCGCGACGCGTTGCTCGCGAAGGCCGAGGCGCTGCGCGCCGCGGGCGAGCTGCGGCGCGCGTTGCACGTCGCCGTGCTGCTGACCCACGCCGACCCGAACGACAAGCAGGCGCACGAGCTGGTCGCGCGCATCTGCGACGGCATCGTCGAGATCGAGCCGTCGTTCATCGCGCGCAACTTCTACCTGGTCGCCGCGAACCAGGCGCGCGCCGCGGCGGCGAAGGACGCGTGAGGAGACGGCGTTGACCACCCAGGACTCGTTCTTTCGCGTATACGGCAGCGAGGTGTCGTACTTCACCGCCAAGGTGCGGCCCGCATTTCGCGTCAAGCACATCCCGCACGTCGAGATCGTGGCGACGCCGCGCGTCTACCGCGAGGTGATCCGGCCGCGCACGGGCCTGAGCTTCATCCCGGTCGTGGTCACGCCCGAGGGCGACACCTGGCAGGACACGAGCGAGATCCTCGACGCCCTCGAGGCGCGCTTCCCGGAGCCGGCGCTCTACCCGACCACGCCCGTGCAGCGCGTGGTCGCGTACCTCTGGGAGCTCTACGCCGACGAGTTCCTGCTCGTTCCTGCGATGCACTACCGCTGGAGCTTCCCCGAGAGCGTCGCCAAGGCGCGCGCGGACTTCGCCGCGACCAACGGCGACCCCGAAGCGGCGGGCAAGTTCGCCGACCGGATGTCGGGCGTGCTGCCCGGCATCGGTGTGGTGCCGGAGACGATCCCGCTCATCGAGGCCCACGTCGCGGAGCTGCTCGACGACCTCGAGCGCCACTTCGCGCAGCATCCCTACCTGCTCGGCGGCAAGCCGTCGCTCGCCGACTGCGCGCTGATGGGGCCGTTCTACGCGCACCTCTACCTCGACGCCGTGCCCGGGCGTCTGCTGCGCGAGCGCGCGCTGCGCACCTGCCACTGGATCGAGCGGATGAACCATCCGGATCCGGACGACATGGGCGCGTGGCTCGCCGACGACGCGCTCGCCGAGACGCTGCGTCCGCTGCTCGCGCGCATCGGACGGGACGCGGGGCCGTACGTGCTCGACACCGTGCGCGCCTTCGAGGGCTGGGCCGACCAGCACCGCGGTGACGGCGACGAGCCGCCGCGCGGCGTCGGCTTCCACCAGACGTCGCTGCGCGGCGTGACGTTCGGGCGCTACACGAGCCCGTACACGCTGTGGATGCTGCAGCGCGTGCTCGACGCGTACCGCGCGCTCGACCCGTCCGGACGCGCGGCGGTCGACCGCGCGCTCGCCGGCACGGGGTGCGAGGCGCTCGTCGCGTACCAGCCGCGCTACCGGCTCGCGAAGCGGAGCTTCAAGCTCGCGTTCGCCTGAGGCGCGCGAGTCACGCTCGCGTCGCCTCGACGAGCGCGGTGCGCTGTCCGGGCCCGCTGCCTACGCGCGGATCCGCCGGGCTCGTCACGTCGCGTCGCGCCGCCGCCCGCCCGGGCTCCCGAGCGCACGCCTCGGGGCGAGCGAAAAGAATTCGCTCGACCACGGCGTGCCGCTACAACGTCATCTCGGTGCCGCGCGGCATCTCGTGGCGTCGCGCTCGGACCGTGGATCGGCGCCACCAGGCCGGGCGGCAACGGCGACTTCGCCTGGGTCACCGGCGAGCCGTTCGTCTACACCAACTGGGCGGAAGGCCAGCCGAGCGGCCTCGGCGACCGCATCGCGCGCTACGCGGTCGGTGCGCCCGACGCGCCGACCTGGAGAAACCTCGGCGGCGCGACCAAGGACGTCGTGTCGTACGTGATCGAGACCGCGCAGGAAGGCATCATCGCGGTGCTCGAGGAGCCGACGTGCGCCGGCGTGTCGGGGATCTCGAGCATCCGCGGCTACGTCTTCGACACGATCAACGGCATCACGATCGACCGCGTCGTCGAGGTGACGTTCGACCGCGACACGCGGAACGAGTCCGAGACCGAGATCCCGTGCTGAACCCGCCCCCGCCGCTCGAGTGCAGCGACGAGGTGCACTTCGAGGTCGGCACCGAGGACTTAGCGACGCCCGCGCAGGATTGAAGACGAGCGCCCCTCCCGACGATAGGATGAGGTAGCCGGAAGCGCGGCTGCGTCTCGAAGTCGGACGCGCACCACCGGCATTCGTTCGATCGTCGTCGAGGAGGAGGAGCCGATGGACGTCGCGAGCGTTCGCCAACGCTTGCTCGAGAAGTGGACGAGCCCCAAGGGCCTAGACCTGATCCGCGCGGGCGGACCGCTCGTCGCCTCGCTCATGCAAGGCAAGCCGGTCTCGCTCGACGAGGCCGGGCGCCTCGCCGGCGTCCCGGCGGACCAGATCCTCGATTGGTGGGCGAAGCGCGACTACATCCTCGAGTGCGACTCCTGCGGCAACGTGGTCGGCGCGGGGCTGTCGATCGTGCCGGCGCGCCACTCCTTCGAGATCGAGGGCCGCACGTTCTGGGCGTGGTGCGCGATGGACTGCCTGATGTTCGCCGTCGTGCTCGGCAAGGAGGCGCGCGTGCGCTCGACCTGCCCGGTGACCGGCACGCCGATCACGATGCTCGTCGGCAAGAACGGCGTGCGCGAGCCCTCGCCCGCGAGCGTCGTCGTGACCATCGCCTGGCCCGACGGTCCGGACATCCGCAAGTCGTTCTGCGACCGGACGAGCTTCTACGCGACGCGCGAGGCGGCGCTCGAGGCGACGGCGGAGCAGAAGGACGTCGCGGTGGCGACGCTCGAGGAGGCGTTCGCGGTCGGCAAGGATCTCGCGGCGCTGTTCTGATCCGCGTGGGCGCGCGATACTCGCGCGCATGGACGAACGGGCGATGCTCGACTTCGCGCGGCGCTTCTTCGACGCGGTGGCGCGCGGCGACCTCGACGAGGTGCGCCGCTGCTACGCGCCGAACGCGGTGATCTGGACGGCGCAGGACCCGGTCGAGCGCACGCCCGAGGAGAATCTCGCGGTGCTGCGCTGGGTCAAGGACAACATCCGCGACTTCCGCTACGAGGACGTCCGCTGCCAGGTGACGCCGACCGGCTTCGTCGAGCAGCACACGACCTGCGGCACCGCACCGAACGGCAAGGAGATGCGCTTCCCGGCGTGTCTCGTCGTGCGGGTCGAGGACGGGCGCATCACGCGCCTCGAGGAGTACTTCGACACGGCGCTGGTGCGCGCGGCGCTGTCGTAGCTCCGCGGCGCCGACGCTGCGGGCGAGAGCGACTCCTGCAGCGCGCCGCTCGGGGCGTGCCGCTCAGGGCTCCTCGAAGCCCTTGATCGTCACCACCGCGCTCGCGCCCATGCGGAACGGGTACGCCGGATCCGACTCCTCGAGCACGATGCGCACCGGGAAGCGCTGCGCGAGGCGCACCCAGTTGAGCGTCGGCTCGACCGCGGGCAGGACGCCGACGGTCGCGCCGTCCTTCTGGTAGAGCGCCCAGCCGATGCCCTGCACGCGACCGCGGAACTTCCGGCGCGGGTAGCTCATCAGGTAGATCTCCGCGCTCATCCCGGGCGCGATCGAGGCGAGGAAGTCCTCGCGGAAGTTCGCCATCACGTACCACTGCCGGTCGTCGACCAGGGCGAACACCTCCTGGCCCTGGTTCGCGTACTCGCCGACGGCGATGTTGAGGTTGGTCACGTAGCCGTCGAACGGCGAGCGCACGTAGCAGTAGTTCAGGTTGAGCTCGGCATCGTAGAGCTCGGCCTCGGCGGCCTGACGGCGCGCGTTGATGTCGCCGAGCTGGCCGAGCTCGTTCTGCGCGCGCGACAGCTCGTAGTGCGCGCGCTTGACCTCCGCCTCGGCGGCCTCGGCGCGCGTCTGCGCCTCGAAGACGTCGTTCGGCGTGACGAACTTCTTGCCGAGGAGCGGCTTCACGCGCTCGAGGTACTGCTTCGCGTACGCCGCCTCCGCCTCGCGCCGCGCGAGCTCCGCCTGCGCCGCCTCGACCGCGTGCTCGTAGCCGCGGATCTCGAGGTTGGTGAGCTCGAGCTTCGCCCGCGCGCGGTCGACCGCGGAGCGGTACGGCCGCGGATCGACGACGAACAGCAGCTCGCCCTCGCTCACGCGCTGGTTGTCGACCACGTTGAGCTCGACGATCGGACCGCTGACGTGCGGCGCGATGCCGACCAGGTTGGCGCGGACGTACGCGTCGTCGGTGCGCGGGAAGCGGTAGAGCTCGTTCCACACCACCACCGCGAGCACGATCGCGCCGACGACGATCGCGATCCCGAGCAGCCGCCCGATGATCCTGCGCGCGACGTCGTCGCGCTCTGCGGTCGCGACGCGCTCGGCCATCAGGTGCGGAAGAAGACGAGCCAGGTGCCGAGCGTCAGCAGCACGGCGAGGCAGGTGTAGATCAGCGGCAGCGGACCCAGGTAGGGCTCGAGGCCGAGACGGACGAGCAGTGGCCGCACGGCGACCGTCAGCACGACGCCGACGATCATGCACAAGAGCCATGCGGGGAAGAAGGTTCCCTGAACGTCGATCACCGGATCGCAGCCGGCGAGCAGCAGCGAGCCGAGCGGGACGAACGAGAGTGGGACGAGCGGCGCCGCAGAGCGCGTCGTGCGCATGCGCGCGTTTAACACGGTGACCGGGTTCCTATATCTAGGCGCGGTCCGGACGCCTGACTCCGACGCGCGTGTCACGTCGAGGAGCATCGGGTGACGACGCGTGAGCCACATGGCGGCACCTGCACGACGGTCACGAATGGCACGCTTCGGGCAGCCAGTAAAGGAATCGCACGGCCGTCGCACACCGCATGCGGTGCTCGCGGGCGTGCTGTGCGTGCTGTCGCTCTTTTCGGTTCTGCTCACCAGCTGCACGGCGCCGCCCGCGCTCGTCGCGTGGGATCCGCTGTCGCTCACCTCGCACGCGCCCGACCGCGACTGGAAGCCGCCGCAGGACGCGGCCGAGCTGCGCGCCGCACCCGATGCGTGGCGCGTCGGCGAGGACGAGGCGCTGCCGCGCGCGGGCGAGCGCTACGACCTGCCCGCGATCGTCGACCTCGCGCTGCGCAACAATCCGTCCACGCGCCGCGCCTGGCAGGAGGCGCGCGCCGCCGCCGCGCGCTACGGCCGCTCGCTCTCCGACTACTATCCGGAGGTCAGCGTCGAAGCGTCGGCCGGCACCGAGCGCTTCCTGTTCCAGAACGATCCCGCGCCGATCACGATCAAGCAGGACTCGTTCACGCCGCAGCTCGAGCTGACGTGGACCCTGATCGACTTCGGCCGCCGCGAGCACGGCGCCGAGATCGCGCGCCAGCAGCTGGTCGCGGCGAACCTCGCCTTCAACCGCGAGATGCAGGACGTGGTGTTCAACGCGCAGCGCGCGTACTTCGCGCTCGACGCCGCGAAGGCGATGGAGCGGGCGGCGGAGCGCAACCTCGAGCTCGCGCGCTCGGTGCGCGAGGCGGCGGAGGAACGCCTCGCGCTCGGCCTCGCGACGCAACCCGACGTGCTGCTCGCGAAGCAGGTCGAGGCGAAGGCGGTCTACGACCTCGAGAGCGCGTCCGTGATGGTGAGCGACGCGCAGGCGAACCTCGCGCTCGCGATCGGCGTGCCGGCGAACGCGGCGCTCGACATCGTGAGCCTCGAGGAGCTGCCGCTGCCCAAGCGGCTCGGGGTCACGGTCGAGGACGTGATCGACACCGCGCTGCAGCAGCGTCCCGACCTCGCGGCGCGCGTCGCCGAGCTGCGCGCCTCGGAGGCGGCGATCGGGAAGGCTCGGGCCGAGCTCTTCCCGACGCTCGGCTTCTCCGGCCTCTACGGCGAGGACATCTGGCGCTACAGCGTCAACGGCGGGCCCCGCGACGACGCGCGGTCGCCGAACTACGCCTGGCTGGTCAACGTCGAGTGGGACCTGTTCACCGGCTTCGACCGTCTGAACGCGATCCGCGAGGCCGAGGCGCAGCGCGACGCGGCGCGCGCCCGGCTCGCGAGCCTCGAGCTCGAGACCACCGCCGCCGTCTGGCGCGCGTACTTCAACTACCGGGCGGCGCGAAAGAAGTACGAGTACGCGGAAGCGCTGCTGCGCGCCTCGCAGGACGCCTACGAGGCGAACCGGGAGAGCTACGGGCTCGGCCTCAACACCATCGTCGAGCTCCTGACCGGCGAGCGCGACCTCGCGAACGCGCGCTACCTCGTCATCCAGGGCCGCGCCGAGCTGCTGATGCGCTCCGCGGAGCTCGCCTGGGCGGCGGGTGCGATGTCGGTCGGCGCGCTGCGCTGACCTTCGGCTAAGGCCGGCGACGCAACACGCCGTCGTCGTAGTGGGAAGGAGACGCCATGGCGAAGAAGGCTGCCGGCAAACCATCGGCCGCGCGGGGGCGCGGCGCGCGCGCGGCGGGCGCGGGTCCGTACACGCTGGCGATCGACGTCGGCGGCACCGGCCTCAAGATGCTCGTGCTCGACGCGCGCGGAAAGCCGATCACCGAGCGCGCACGGGTCGCGACGCCGCGGCCCGCGACGCCGGCGCGCGTGCTGCGCGCGCTCGAGGGGCTGATCGCGACGCAGCCGCGCTTCGACCGCGTGTCGGTCGGCTTTCCGGGCGTCGTGCACGACGGCGTCGTGCACACGGCGCCGAACCTCGACGGCGCGTGGCAGGGCTTCGACCTCGCGAAGGCGCTCGCGCGCGCGACCAGGAAACCGGTTCGCGTGTGCAACGACGCCGACGTGCAGGGGCTCGGCGACATCGAGGGTCGCGGCGTCGAGCTCGTCCTGACGCTCGGCACCGGGCTCGGCTCGGCGCTGTTCGTCGACGGCAAGCTGGTGCCGAACCTCGAGCTCGGCCACCATCCGTTCCGCAACGGCGAGACCTACGAGCAGCAGGTCGGGCGCGCGGCGCTCGAGAAGATCGGCAAGAAGCGCTGGCGCAAGCGCGTGCGGCGGATGATCGAGCAGCTCGAGCCGATCTTCAACTTCCGCAAGCTCTATCTCGGCGGCGGCAACGCGAAGCACCTGAGGCCGGAGGACCTGCCGGCGAACGCCGTGATCGCCTCGAACGAGGCGGGCATGCTCGGCGGGATCGCGCTCTGGCGCGCGACCAACGAGCCGCCCGCGGCTCAGCGGCGGAAGTTGCGCCGGTAGGCGACGTAGCTCCCGCACACCTCGGCGCCGAGCTTCTCGGCCGTGCGTCGCGACGGCCAGTTGTCGTCGAGCACGAAGGTGTAGCTCACGTGCGTCGCGCCGCGGCGCACGAGCTCGAGGTACGCGTAGGACGCCATCGCGAGGTTGAGACCGCGGCCGCGCGCCGGCGCGAGCACGCCGATGCCGAGGAAGTTGAGCTTCTCGTCGGGCCGGATCTCGCGCCCCGGCGCCGTCGCGGCGAGGAAGGTGTACTCCGGCGCGACCCACAGGCAGCCGACCGGCTTGCCGTCGAGGTAGGCGAGCAGCGAGGTGTCGAGCGCGCCGACCGGCGCCAGGGCGTCGAACATCTCCGCGTACTCGTCCTCGGTGCCCGGCGAGTTGCCCCAGTGGTGCGCGAACGCCTCCTGCCAGGTCGCGTTGAACTCGCGCACGCGGCGCGGCTCCGGGACGTCCTTGAGCGGCACGAGCTCGAAGCCGCCACGTCGCGCGGCCGCGAGCGCGCTCTCCCAGCGCGCCACCAGCTCCGGCCGCACGGCGATTTTGTAATCGACGGCGCCCTTCTCGGTCTCGAAGCCCGCGTCCTTGAGCAGCGTGTGGTAGTACGGCGGGTTCTGCCGCATGAAGCTCGGCGGCAGCGCCTCGTAGGCGTCGATGGTGAACATGAACTCGAGCGGGCCGTAGCCGGCGCGCGCCGCCTCCATCCCCTGCTCGGCGAGCCACTCGCACGCCGCATCGAGCAGCATGCGCGTCGCGTCGCGCGTGTCGGGCAGCGCCTCGAACATCACGATGTGTCCGATGCGCTCGCTCCAGTGTCGGATGTAGCGCTCGTCGAGCACCGCCGCCGCCCGCGCGACGATCTCGCCGCCGACCCGCGCGACGAACGGACGGTAGGTCCGCCCGACGTTGAACGGGCTCGTGCCGAGCAGGATCGGCAGCTGGAACGGCACGATCGCCTGCCAGCGCGCACCGCGCGTCTCGTAGACCCGGTCGTGGAAGAGCAGGAACTCCGTGAGCGCGTCCTCGCCCTGCGGCGTCTCGATGCCGATCACGACGCGTTTCTCTCCGGGCTCACGCCGAGCGGTCGGACGGCGGCGCGAGCGGCTCGACCCAGCCGCCGCACGACTCCGTCAGCCGGTCGGCTTCCTTCGGCCCCATGCTGCCCTTCTCGTAGACGTGCACCGGGCCGGGCTCGTCGAGGATCGGCTGCAGGATCGACCAGGTGTGCTCGACGAAGTCCTCGGACGCGAACATCGTCGCGTCGCCGGCGAGGGCGTCGCCGAGCAGACGCTCGTAGGGCAGCGGCATCGGACCGAGCGCGCGCGCGAAGTCGACGTTGAGGTCGACCGGCTCCGACACCATGCCCTCGCCCGGACGCTTGGCCTGCACGGTGATCGTCACGCCCGGGTCCTGGCCGAGGCGGAAGCGCATGCGGTTGTTCGCCGGCGCGCCGGCCTTGGGATCGGCGAACAGCAGGCGCGGCGGCTGGTTGAAGGTGATCACGGCCTCGGTCGCCTTGTGGCGCAGCGCCTTGCCGGCGCGCAGGTAGAACGGGACCCCGGCCCAGCGCCAGGAGTCGATGTCGATGCGCAGCGCGCAGAAGGTCTCGGTCTGCGAATTTTTCTTGACGCCCGGGACGTCGAGGTAGCCGCGGTACTGGCCGCGCACGAAGTTCTTCGGCGACACCGGCTGGATCGCGCGGAGAATGCGGCTCTGCTCGACGTGCAGCGCCTCGGCGCCGCTCTCGACCGGCGGATCCATCGCGAGCAGCGCGAGGATCTGCATCAGGTGGTTCTGCACGACGTCGCGCAGCGTGCCGACCGCGTCGTAGAACGAGCCGCGGTCCTCGACGCCGAACGACTCCGCCATCGTGATCTGAACGTTGTTCACGTAGCGGCGGTTCCACACCGGCTCGAACATGTCGTTGGCGAAGCGCCACACGAGCAGATCCTGCACCGGGTCCTTGCCCATGTAGTGGTCGATGCGGAAGATCTGCTCCTCCTCGAGCACCGACAGCAGCGACTTGTTGAGCGCGCGCGCCGACGCGAGGTCGTGACCGAACGGCTTCTCGATGACTACGCGCGCGCCTTCGGTGAGCCCGACCGCGTGCAGCTGCAGCACGACCTTCTCGAACAGCGAAGGCGGGATCTCGAGGTAGAACAGCGGGTGCTTCGCGCCGCCGAGCAGCTCCTTCAAGCGCAGGAACGTGCCCTGGTCGCCGTAGTCGCCCTTGATGAAGCGCATGCGCGCCGCGAGCCGGCGAAAGACGCCGTCGTCCAGCGCAACGCCGGCCGCGACGATCGCGTCGCGCGCGTGGTTTCGCATCGCCTCGTCGTCCCAGTCCGAGAGCGCGACGCCGATCACTGGCACCTGCAGCACGCCGCGTCGCTCGAGCTGGTAGAGCGACGGGAACGTCATCTTGCGGGCCAGGTCACCCGACGCTCCGAACAGGACGAGCGCGTCTGAACGCGTGCTGCTCTCCATGACCGCTCCTCCAGCGGCCGATCTATTCAGGAAGCAGCCGACGAAGCAACTTCGCGTAGAGCCCGGGCGTGCGCGCGAGCTCGGCGAGCGAGTCGACGGTCTCGATGCGGCCGCGGCGCGCGGCCGAGGCGAGACGGCGCGCGAGCGGCAGCGGACGGCTCGGATCGTTGCCCCACGCCAGCACGCCGACCGGCACCTTGAGCGCCGCGACCGGCGCGAGATCCTCGAACAGCACCCAGTGCGGCACGGCGCGGTTGGCGGCGACGAAGCTGTCGAGCCGGTGGTGGATCCAGATCTCCGTCACCAGGCCCGCCGCCTCGCGCGGGATGCCCAGGCTCATCGACGCGAGCGCGACGGCGTCCGCTGCAGCGTCGAGCCCGTACTTCGCCGCGAAGTCGGCGATGGCGACGATCGTCTGCTCGCTCGGGTTCGGCTCGTCGCCGACCGTGGGCGCGACCTGCACGAGATGCTGCACGCGCTTCGGGTTCGTGGTCGCGAACAGCAGCGTGGTCGCGGCACCCATCGACTCGCCGCCGACGATCGCCTGCGCGATCCCGAGCGCGTCGAGCACCGCGCCGACGTCGGCCGCCATGCGCTGCGGATCGTAGAGCGCCGGATCGGTGACCGGCGTCGAGCCGCAGTGGCCGCGCTGGTCGAACGTGATGATGCGGAACTCGCGCGCGAGCGGCTCGAGCATCCGCCGCACCTGGTGCCGACAGCCGCCGAGGCTGTGCGCGAACAGAAACGGACGCCCCTCGCCGAAGGCCTCCACCTGCAGCTCGAGGCCGTCGGACGAGACCTTCAACGACTCCTCCGCCATCACCGTGGTCGCGAGTATCGCGCAGTGTGCGAGGCTGTAAACAGCCCGAAAATCCCCGAGGCGTCCACGCGCGTTGGATCGGCGCGCGCGCTCCACCCGGGCGGGCACGCCGCCGCCGCGTTATAGGACCCGCTTCCCATGGAAGCCTGGTCGCCGCTCGGGCTCGTGCTGCTCGCCGTCGCGGGCGTGCTCGCCGGATTCGTCAACACGCTCGCCGGCGGTGGCTCGCTGGTGACGCTGCCCGCGCTGCTGCTGCTCGGCCTGCCGGCGGACGTGGCCAACGCGACCAACCGCGTCTCGGTGCTCGCGCAATCGATGGTCGCGGCGCGTGGGCTCGCCGGCGGCGAGCGCCTGCCGGGCTCGCACGTCGCCTGGATCGTCGTGCCGTCGCTCGCAGGCTCGCTGGTCGGCGCGTGGGTCGCGGCCCGGCTGCCGGCGAGCGTGCTCAAGCCGGTGCTGGTCGGCACGCTGTTCGTGATCGCGATCCTGATGCTGTGGAAGCCCGAGGCGCTCGTGCCGGCGAGCGGCGCCGAGCCGCGCGACCCGCGCGGGCGTCCGCTCGCGGTGCTCGGGCTCTTCGCGATCGGCGCCTACGGCGGCTTCCTGCAGGCGGGGGTCGGGATCTTCCTGCTGCTCTTCCTGAGCGGCGCCCTGCACTACGACCTGGTGCTCGGCAACGCGCTCAAGGCCATGCTGGTCGCGGCGCTGACGGCGGTCGCGCTGGCCGTGTTCGTCGTCGAGGACAAGGTGTGGTGGCTGCCGGGGCTGATGCTGTCGGTCACCTCGGTGATCGGGGCGCAGCTCGGCGTGCGCTTCGCGCTCCGCGGTGGGCAGGACGCGATCCGCAAGGTGGTGTTCGTCGCGGTGGTCGCATCGTGCATCGCGGCAGCGCTGCGCTAGCGGCGCCGCGCGCTCGCCTGACTCCGCCCGAGCCGAGCGCGCGCGGGGCCCGCTCCCACGCGGCCCACGACTCGCGCGCCGTGCGGCGCTGCGCTACGCTCCGAGTCCCCATGCCTCGCCGTGTTGCCTTCTTTCTCGGCGTGCTGGCCGTCGCGTCCCTGTTCGCGGCATGGACGGTCCGAGCGCAGCTCGGGATCGAGCTCTCGACGCACGGCATTCGCGAGCAGGTCGAGGCGATGGGCTGGAAGGCGCCCGCGCTCTACCTGGCGCTGCTCACCTTCCGGCAGTTCCTCTTCCTGCCGGCGATCGTGATCCTGCCGGTCGGCGGGCTGTGCTTCGGCGCGACCGTCGGCACCGTGCTCGGCGCGACCGGCATCGTGCTGTCGGCGCTGATCACCTTCGCGATCGCGCGCGGCATCGGCGGCCGCTGGCTGCACGAGCTGTTCGGTCCGCGCTACGCGTGGCTCGAGCGCCGCATCCGGGACGCGGGCGCGCCGGTGGTCGGCATCGTCACCGCGCACCCGACCGGGCCGATGGGGGCGTTCTTCTGGGGTGCGGGCTTCTCGTCGATGGCCCTGCTGCCGTTCGCGATCGCGGTCGCGGCGGGCGGCTCGGTGCGCGCGATGGCCTACGCCTTCTTCGGCTCGACGCTGCTCACGCCGGGCTCGCCGCGCTTCTACGTCGCGTGCGCGCTGCTCGCCGCCGCGGTGATCCTGCCGCTCGCGCACCCCGGCGTGCGCCGCAAGGTCCTCGGACCGCCGGCGCGCGAGCGCCGTCAGGAGCCGAGCTCGTCGATCGAGCGCGGCCAGTCGTCGCGCAGCAGCCTCGAGAGCGCGCGGTCGGCGAGCAGCCGGCCCTCGTTCTGGCAGACGGCGCAGTAGTTGGTCTCGTTCTCCGCGTAGCGGATCCGCTGCACCGGCTTGCCGCACACCGGGCAGGGCTCGCGGTAGCGGCCGTGCACCGCGAAGCCCGGTCGAAACGCGGTGATCTCGCCCGGACCGGGAAAGCGGCCCGCGAACTCGGCGCGTAGCCGCTCGAGCCACGTGGTCAGCGTCTCGCGCGTCGCGCGGTAGAGGCGCGCGATCTCCTCGTCCGTGAGCTTGCCGGTCTGCTTGAGCGGCGAGAGCCGCGCCGCGTGCAGGATCTCGTCCGAGTACGCGTTGCCGATGCCGCTGAAGACGCGCGGGTCGGTGAGCGTACGCTTCAGCGTGTGGCTCTCGCGCGTCAGCGCCGCCTTGAACTCCGCCTCGCTGCACTCGAGCGGCTCGATGCCGCCTGCATGGTGCTCGGCGAGCGCCGCCTCGCCGCGCACGAGGTGCAGCGAGGCGCGCTTCTTCTGGCTCGCCTCCGTCAAGAGCAGAGTCCCGTTCGGAAAGTCGAAGGCCGCGAGCCCGATCTTGCCCGTCGGGTTGGCGCCGCGCTTCTCCCAGCGGAAGCGTCCTGCGATCATCAGGTGGAAGACGAGGAGGAGCTCGTCCTCGAGCGCGAGCACGACGCGCTTGCCGAGGCGTCGCACCGCGCGCACGCGCTTGCCCTGCGCCGCCGAGATCGGCGGCTCGACGCTGCGCACGAGGAACGGGCTCTTGAGCCGAATGCGCTCGAGCTCGCGGTCCTGCACGCGCTCGCGCAGCAGCTCCACGTAGAGCTCGACGTCCGGCAGCTCGGGCATCGGCGACCGGGATAGCACGCCGGCGACGCGCGGACGCGAGCGCGGCCGTCGCGCCGGCGGCGCGCGCAGGTTATGAGCGCGTCATGCCCGTCTCGCTCGCCGCACCGCGCCGCCGCGCGCGAACCCTTCTGCTCGTCGCGACGCCCTGGCTCGCGATGTCGATCCTCGTCGCGTCCTGCACCCCGGAGCCGCCCGCGAACGCCTACTCCGCCGAGGTGGTCGAGAACTTCCAGGCCGGCTGCCGGCGCGGCGCCAGCGAAGCGGTCTGCAACTGCGCGCTGCGCCGCATCCAGCAGAAGTGGACCGAGGAGGAGTTCCGCTCGCTCGAGGCGCGGCTCGGCGACGAGGCCGCGGCGCGCGAGATCGCGGAGACGGTCGCGGTGTGCGCGGGACGCTGACGGCGGGACGCCGAGGACGCGCCGCCGGCGTCACGCGAGCGAGTCGCGCACCTCGGCCGCGATCTCGAGCGAGCGCAGACGCGCTCCGTGGTCGAAGATGTGCGAGGTGATGATCAGCTCGTCGGCCTTCGTGCGCGCGAGGAAGCTGCGCACCTGGGCGCGCACGGTGTCGGGCGAGCCGATCGCGCTGCACGACAGCACCTCGTCGAGCATCGCGCGCACCGCCGTCGGGAGCTGACGCTCGTAGTCCGGCACCGGCGGCGGCAGCCGCGTCGGGCGTCCGGTGCGCAGGTTGACGAACGCCTGCTGCAGCGAGGTCGCGAGCACGCGCGCCTCCTCGTCGGTGTCCGCGGCGATCACGTTGTAGCCGAGCATCACGCGCGGGCTCGCGAGGTGCTCCGAGGGCTTGAAGCGCTGCCGGTAGACGTCGATCGCCTCCATCAGGAAGCGCGGCGCGAAGTGCGACGCGAAGGCGAACGGCAGACCGAGCGTCGCGGCGAGGTGCGCGCCGAACAGGCTCGAGCCCAGGATCCAGATCGGCACGCGCAGCCCTTCGCCCGGCACGGCGTGGACCTTCTGCCGCGGCTGCGGCTGGAAGTACGCCATCAGCTCGAGCACGTCCTGCGGGAACTCGTCGGGGTCCGCGTTGAGGTTGCGCCGCAGCGCGCGAGCCGTGAGCGGGTCGGTGCCGGGCGCGCGCCCGAGGCCGAGGTCGATCCGTCCGGGAAACAGCGCCTCGAGCGTGCCGAACTGCTCCGCGATCACGAGCGGCGCGTGGTTCGGCAGCATGATGCCGCCCGCGCCGACGCGGATCGTCGACGTGCCGCCGGCGACGTAGCAGATCACCACCGCGGTGGCGGCGCTCGCGATCCCCGGCAAGCCGTGGTGCTCGGCGAGCCAGAAGCGGTGGTAGCCCCAGCGCTCGGCGTGCTGCGCGAGGTCGAGCGAGTTGCGCAGCGCCTGCGCCGCGTCGCCTCCCTCGACGATCGGCGCGAGATCGAGAACCGAGAACGGCGTCATCGGTTCTCACCGGATACCAGCGCGCTCGAGATGAGCCCAGGCGCCGCCGGCGCGCGCTGCAGCGTCCTCAGCCGGCGGGGCCGTGGTAGCCGAGGTCGACCAGGCCGACGTCGGGCGCGCCGCTGGTGAGCGTGCTGCGTCCGCCGAGGCCGAGCTCGGCGGCGGTCGTGGCCCCGGCGTCGATGCACGGGCTGTCCACCGTCTGCCCGGCGCTGGTGCTGCTCAGGCGGAAGTCGTTGCGCATCGGGTCGACGAACTCGGGATACACCGACATCGAGCCCGGGCCGATCGTCGAGCCGACGAGCTGGTAGTTCGCGACGCCGTTTCCGAAGACGTCGTTGAAGTCGAGCACGAAGCTGCCGCTGCCCTGCTCCTTCACGCCGACCGGGTTCGCGACCACGACGTTGTTGAGCGCGGTGCCGAACACCGCGCCAGAGCCGTCGTCGCCGAGCCTGAGCCCGCCGCTCACGTTGCCGAAGATCGTATTGTTGACGACGCGGTGGCCGGCGTTCGAGAAGCCCGAGATCGCGAGGATGCTGATCCCGTAGTCGCCGCAGCCCGCGCAGCCGTTGCCGTACACCAGGTTGTTGACGATGCTCCCGTCGCGTCCTGCGTACGAGATGCCGTGGCTGCCGTTGCCGCGCACGACGCTGTGCCGGATCGTCCCCTTCACCGCGCGCGAGAACTTGACGCCGGTGACGGCGCTGTTCAGCACCTCGCAGTCGACCACCGTGACGCCCGTCACGGCGCCGCCGCCGACGTCGTGCGGCCCGACCTGGATGCCGTTCAGCGATGCTCCGGCGACGACGAAGCCGTTGATCGTGTGGTGGTCGTGCCCGATCAGGAAGCCGTTGCCCGACGGCGGCGCGACGATCACCGTGCGCCGCGTCTCCGCGCGGATCTTGATCGGCGCCTTCGCCGTGCCGTCGCGCCGCGTCTCGATCTCGCCTTCCGTGCAAACGCCGGGCAGCACCTGCACCGTGTCGTCCGGATCGGTGAAGGTGAGCGCCTTGCGGATCGTTCGCCACGGCGTCGCGCGGTTCTTCGCCTGCGTCGCCGTGCGGCCGTCGTCGCCGTTCATGCAGTCGACGTAGTAGGTCTGCGCCGGGATCGGCCCCATCGTGCCGAGGATCTTGACGTCGTCGTCGGGGCCGGTGCCGTTCGCGAAGGCGTCGTTGTCCCAGACGCGGTGACCCGTGCCGTCCCGCACGTAGATCCCGAACTGCGCGTTGCCGTGCACGACGTTGTCGTGGATCGAGCTCGCGTTGCCGGAGTAGCTGATGCCGTTCGCGCCGCTGCCGCGCACCTTGTTGCGCGCGATCTCGACGTCGTCGCCGTTGCTCACGATGATGCCGTTGCTGCGGCTGCGGACGACGGTGTTCCTGCGCGCCACGAGCCCGGTCACCACACCGTCGCCGACCTCGTGCGGCCCGAGCCGGATCCCCTGCACCGCCTTTTTGATCTTGAAGCCGTCGACGACGTGATGGTGGTGACCGACGAGGAAGCCGACGGTGCCGGCGGGCGGACGCAGCACCGCCTTGCCGGCGACGCGCGAGCGCAGCACGATCGGCGCGCCCGGCAGGCCGTCACGGCGCGTCTCGACGCTCTCGGTGCACTTGCCGGGCTCGACCAGCACGGTGCTGCCGGGCTGCGCGTGCGCGAGCGCGCGCGTGATCGTCTTCCACGGCGTCGCCGCCTGCTTCGCCTCGCTCGGCGTCCGCGCGTCGTCGCCGGCGACGCAGTCGACGCGATAGGTCTGCGGCGGTGGCGGGATCGTCGCTCCGACGAGCTTGACGTCGTCGTCGGGACCGCTGCCGTTGCCGGTCGCGACGTTGTCGAACACCTGATGGTCGACGCCGTCCTTCACGTAGATGCCGAACTGCGTGCTGTTCTTGACGACGTTGTCGTGGATCAGGCTCGCGTCGCCGGAGTAGCTGATCCCGTTCGCGCCGCTGCCCGCGACGTCGTTGAACGCGATCTGGACGCCGTCGCCCGCGACCACCTGGATGCCGTTGCTGCGACTCGCCCGGATGACGAGGTTGCGCACGACGACGCCCGTGACCGGCCCGCCGCGCGTCACGTGCGGTCCGACCTTCACGCCCTGCACCGCGCGCCGGATCGTGAAGCCGTCGAGGGAGACGAAGTCGTGCGCGACGAGAAACGCGTTGCCGCGCTTCGGCGGCCGCAGCACCGCGCGGCCCGGGACCGCGGACCGAAGAAGGATCGGCTGGCTCAGGCTCCACCCGTCGCGCCTCGATTCGACGCGCTCGCGGTAGGTCCCCGGCGCGACCAGCACCGTGTCGCCGCCTTCCGCGTGCAGCAGGCTCTTGCCGATCGTCTTCCAGGGCGTCGCCGGGTTCTGTGCCTCGAGCGGCGTGCGCGCGTCGTCACCGACGGTCGCGTCGACGTGGAAGGTCAGACCGAGCGCCAGCGCCGCACGCGGCGTGACAAAGCAACCCAGCGCCGCCACCAGCAGCGCCACGAGGCACTGCTGCCGCGGACGACGCCAAAGGCGACCCCGCACGAGGCGCGGGTCCTCTGCTCGCACCGTTTGCATCGAGCTCGAGCAACGAGCGCAGCAGCGAGGGGTGGGACGACGTGGAGTCGAGAGGATGAGCCAGGTGCTGCTTGGTCAGTCCTCTGCCTGCCGCGGACGCGCGGAAGATAGTCGCGTGCGCAAAGCGAAGGAAGCCCCTTTGCGCAATTTCACGGGCGACGCCGTGCAACGCGCGACACTGCGCAGCACGCGACGCTGCGCAGCGCACGATGCGCGGAAGCGAGTGACGCTCTGGAGAGCGGCGACGCTGCGGGACGGCGCGGACCACGCGCACGCGCGGCCCGCGTCCGCCCCGTCAGCGCAGCGTCTCAGCGCAGCTCGTCGCGCGAGTAGCCGAGAATCGTGCGCGCGATGATCAGCTGCTGGATCTGACCCGTGCCCTCGTAGATGTCGGTGATGCGCACGTCGCGGAACCACTTCTCGAGCAGGTGCTCGCGCGACACGCCGAGCGGACCCAGGATCTCGATGCAGCCCTGCGTGATCTTGCGCACCGCCGAGCCCGCCTTCGCCTTGCAGATCGAGGACTCGAGGTTGTTCGGCTCACCGCGGTCCGCGAGCCACGCGGCGCGCAGCACGGTCAGCATCGCCGCTTCCTGCATCGCCTCGAGCTCGAGGAACTTCTGCGCGAGCGCGTTCTGCGACGCGATGCCGCCGCCGTAGCGCACCTCGACGCCCGCCTTGGCGAGCTCGTCGCGCGTGAAGTCGAGCGCGGCCTGCGAGATGCCGAGGCCGATCGCCGCGACCGACGGGCGCGTCATGTTGAAGGTCTTCATGACGCCGCGGAAGCCGCCCGAGCCGCCCTTCGGGATGCTCTCGTCGCCGCCGAGCAGGTTCTCGCGCGGGATGCGGCAGTTGTCGAAGACGTAGGCCGCGGTGTCGTCGGCGCGGATGCCGAGCTTCTTCTCCTTGCGCACGACGATGAAGCCCGGCGTGCCCTTCTCGACGAGGAACGACTTGATGCCGGCGCGTCCGGCCGACGGATCGATCGTCGCCCACGCGACCACGCCGTCCGCGCGGCAGCCCGTGGTGACGAAGATCTTCTCGCCGTTCAGCACCCAGTAATCGCCGTCCTTGGTGGCGGTGGTCTTGACGCGCGACGGATCGGAGCCGCAGCCGGGCTCGGTGATCGCCATCGCGAGCGTCAGGTGGCCCCACTTCTGCTGCTGCTCCGGCGTGCCGGCGGCGCGCAGCGCGGCGTTGCCGAGCCCGCCCGACGGACGGCGCAGGCGCACCGAGTAGTCACCCCAGGTCTGCCCCGCGGTGATCAGCATGCTGAGGACGTTCATGCCGCTGTCGTCGAGGTCGCGGCCGCCGAGCAGCGAGTAGAAGCCCGGATGGTCCTTCGCCTCGGGAAGCTGGTCGGGCGGAAACTCGTCCTCGTGCTCGTCGTAGTAGCGCGCGTACTTGCGCGCGATCAGCGCCTCCTCGCGTACGGCCGCGAGAACCTTCTGGTCGTTCTCGGAGAGAGAGAAATCGATCATGGCTGCGTCTCCTGCTCAGACCGTGGCGGCGCCTTCGAGAACGCCGATCGTGCGCGCGTGGCGGTACCACATCTCGACGGGATGCTCGCGGATGAAGCCGTGTCCGCCGAGCACCTGGACGCCGTTGTCCGCGATCTTCATCGCCTGCTCGGCGACGTAGCTGCGCGCGAGGTGCGCCGACCGCGTCGCGTCCTTGCCCTGCTCGAGCTCGCTCGCGGCCTTCCACACCATCCAGCGCATCGCGTCGGTCTCGATCGCCATGTCGGCGAGCATGAACGCGATCGCCTGCTTGCGCGCGATCGGCTCGCCGAACGCGACGCGCTCCTTGGCGTAGGGGATCGCGTACTCCATGACCGCGCGCGACAGGCCGACGAGCGTCGCGGCGAGTCCCACGCGCGACGTCGCGAGGAGCCGCGCGTAGTCGAAGCCGCGCGTGCCGCCGATGCGGTCCTCGGGCGGGACCTCGACGCCGTCGAGCTCGAGGCCGGCGAACGGCACGGCGCGCAGCCCGAGCGTCGGCTCGGTGTCGGTCACCGTCAAACCAGACGCGTCACGCGGCACGACGAACGCAGAGACGCCGGCGAGGCCGCCGCGCTGCGCGTCGGACTCGCGCGCGATGACCAGGAAGTGGCTCGCGCTCGCGGCGAACGGCACGAAGCTCTTGCGGCCGCGCAGCACGAAGCCCTCGCCGCGCGCCTCGGCGACGGTGTCGAGGGCGAGCGGGTCGAAGGCGGGCCGCGGCTCGACGAGCGCGACCGAGGCGACGTGGAAGTCGCGCCCGCAGAACTGCGGCAGGAAGCGCTGCTGTTGCTTGACGCTGCCCTGCTCGACGATGGTCATCGCGAACAGCGCGGGCGCGAAGGCCGCGAGCGCGAGGCCGGCGTCGCCTGCGCCGAGCTCCTCGAGGAGCAGCGCGAAGGTCGTCGGCGAGCGCGGCGCGCCGCCGCCGCCGCAGGACTCGGGGATCTGGCTCGCGATCAGGCCGAGCTCCCAGGCGGCGCTCAGGACGTCGGCCGGGGCGGAGCTGGTCTCGTCGGCGTCGCGGGCACGGACGCGCAGCACTTCGGCCGCGAACTGGCGCGCGGTGTCGCGCACGAGGACCTGCTCCTCGGTGGGCTCGAATGAGATCATGAAATTCTCCTGCGGCGGCGGGATTGCCGGGGCGGAACCGAACGATCGGTCGGTCCCGGTCTCGATACTGCACTGGCAATGCAGGAACAAGTCCCCTGCTACGGCCGACGCGCGCTTTTCATGGCCGGCGCCGGGCCCGATCTATAGCTTGCCGCCGCGATGCCGATAGCAACCGTGGGCACGGGCCGGAGGACGGTGGGGCGAGAGGTGACGGTGGGCGCCAGCTCGGACGGAGGGGAAACGCTCGCAGCGCGGCTGCTGGGCGCGGTCTTCCCGCTCGCCCAGGCGCTGCGCGAGAACCGCGCACTGCGGCTCCGCCGCCCCGAGATGGCCGCACCGACGCCCCGCTTCCGCGACACCGACGTCGCGCACTGGCAGGCGGCGCTCGAGAGCTCGCCGTCGCTCGGCGCGGTGATCGATCAGGTCTACGAGCACGAGGCCGGGCACTGCGCGGCCGTCGCCGCCAAGGCCCAGCGGGCGCTCGCGACGTCGGCGGTGGTGATCAGCATCCTCGCGCTCACCGTCATGCTGCCCGCGATCGGGCAGATGTTCGCGGTGTCGCCGTGGCTCCTGGTCGCCGCGCTGTACGCCTTCGCGGCGCTCTTCGGAGCGGTGCGCGCCGTGCAGCTCGCCCGCTTCCTGCACGTCGAGCTCGACGCGCTCGCGGAGCCGCTCGAGGAAGCGCGCAACGCCCGCGGCGAGACCGCGTCCGGCGTGCTGCTGCTCCACGTGCGCGCGCGCCGCGCCGCCGCCGTGCTGCACAACCGCATCGTCGCGCAGGCCGCATCGAATCTCGCCGACGCGACCTTCGCGAGCCTGCGCAACGCGTTCGTCGCGGTCCTGCTCTGGATGGCGCTGGAGGTGGCGCCCGCGACGTTCGCGTACTGAGTCTGCGCGTCAGGTCGTGCTGCACGCCTGCTCGACGGCGGTGCCGGAAGGCGCGGCGCGGCGTGCGCGGGCTCGGGGGATATGAAGCACGTCGCGCGCCTCGTGCGTCTCGCCGCCGAAGGTGCACGTGCTTCTAGAATCCCCCGATCCCGCGCTCGGCGACCGCTTACGTCCCAACACGGAGGTACGGCGCGCGCTCATCCGGAAACCGATGCTCGTCGTCCCAGCGTCGCACCGCTGTCAGCGCGTGGCGGGCGTGCGGACGGGGCGCTCTCGCCGAGCACGTCCACCAAGATCCGCGCGTCGCAGGGCGCCGACACGTGCTCGGCATGCGCCCCGGCCGCGCGCCCGACGCGCGCGGCCCCGCGCCCGAGACGATCGCGCGGGCAACCGTCCGGTCCCCACCGAAGCCGCGCCGCGCCCACCTCTCGAGAGTCGCGTCGTCGGACCTAAGCCCTACCGCGCAGCGCTCCTCGGAACGCGCGTCGCCGGATCAGCGCCGCAGCTGACAGAGGCTCGCGATCACCGCGACCAGCTCCGCCGGCTCGACCGGCTTCGCCACGTGCGTCTGGAAGCCCGCGGAGAGCGTGCGCAACCGGTCCTCGTGGCGCGCGAACGCCGTCAGCGCCACCGCCGGGACGCGGCCGCCGCGCTCCGGTGCGAGCTGGCGGACCTGCCGGATCAGCCAGTAGCCGTCGCGCACCGGCATCCCGATGTCGGCGAGCAGCACGTCCGGGCGCCACTCGGCGAGCTGCTGCAGGCCGTCGAGCGCCGACGTCGCCGTGCGCACCTGCGCGCGGCAGCGCTCGAGCACCGCACGGATCATCTCGAGCGTGTCCGGCTCGTCGTCGATCGCCATGATGCGCAAGCCGTCGAGGGAAACTTTCGTTTGAACGCCGTCGACCTTGTGTTCCGCGTCGCACGCGTCCTGCTCGATGCGCAGCGGCAGGACCGGGAAGCTCACGGTGAACGTCGCGCCCTTGCCCTCGCCTTCGCTCTCGGCGCGCACCTCGCCGCCCTGCAGCTCGACCAGGTGACGCACGATCGCGAGACCGAGCCCGAGGCCGCCGTGGCGCCGCGCGGACGACGCGTCCGCCTGACGGAAGCGGTCGAAGACGTAGGGCATGAAGTCGCGCGGAATGCCCTCGCCGTTGTCGCTGACGCGGATCTGCAGCTTCGAGTCCGCGCGCTCGAGCCAGACGTGCACGCGCCCGCCCTTGGGCGTGAACTTGATGCCGTTCGACACCAGGTTCCACACGATCTGCTGCAGGCGCTCGGGATCGGCGAGGATCGGTCCCGCGTCGGGGTCGAACGCGTGGTGCAGGTTGATGTTCTTCGCCAGCGCGGCCGGGCGTAGCGAGTCGATCGCCGCGGAGATGATCGACGCCACGTCGGCCACCGGACGGATGTCGAGGCGCGTGCGTCCGGTGACGATGTGCGAGACGTCGAGCAGATCCTGGATCAGACGCGCCTGCGAGCGCGAGTTGCGCTCGATGGTCTCGATCGCGCGCGCACGCGTCTCGGGATCGACGTCCTCCTCGCGCAGGATGTGCGCCCAGCCGAGGATCGCGTTCAGCGGCGTCCGCAGCTCGTGCGAGATCGTCGCCAGGAACTCGTCCTTCAGACGGCTCGCTTCCTCCGCTTGCTCGCGCGCCGCCTGCTCGCGCACCAGCAGCTCCTCGCGCTCCCGCTCGACCTGCTTGCGCTCGGTGATGTCGATCGTCAGCCCGAGGACGCCGACGATGTCGTCGTCGGCGTCGCGCAGCGGCTGGAAGTGCGTCTCGTAGTCGCGGCCGCTCCAGCGTCCTTCGTACAGCCCGGTCTCGCCGCGCAGCGCGGCGAGCGCTCCCTCGATCGACGGCCCCGCGTCGCCGCGCGCGCCGATGTAGTCGATCAAGGACACGCCGTTGATCTGGTCCGGCGCGAGGTCGAGCGCTTTCAGGCCCGCGCCCATGCTGGACGTGATGCGCAGCTCCTTGTCGGTGGTCCACAGGATCGCGGGGATCTGCTCGAGGAGGAAGCGGAAGCGCGCCTTCTGCTCGCGCAGCGCCGCCTCGGTGCGCTTGCGATCGGTGACGTCGAGCGAGGTGCCGATCACGCCGCAGATCCGTCCCGCGGCGTCGCGCAGCGCCTCGAGCCGGTAGTCGAAGGTGCGACCGGCGAGCGTCATCTCGTAGCTGCCGGGCTTGCCCTCCAACGCGAGCAGGTGGTTGGCGATCGGCGGAAACGTCGGGTCGTCGGTCTGGAAGACCTCGTACAGCGAGAGGCCGACCATCGACTCCGCCGTCGCGCGCCGCATGCCGACGACCGAGGTGACGTGCAGCTCGGTGTCGGTCGTCCAGGAGATGCCTTGCAGCTGCTCCGGCAGCAGGCGAAGCCACTGCTCGGCCGGCGTGATGCGCGCCTCGCCGTTCGTCGGCTCGCTCGCCAGATGGTCGATCGTGCGCGCGGCGCGGCCGGCGGGCGGCGCGAGGTCGAGCGCGAGCGCGCGCTTGCCGGCGGTCAAGAAGCGACGTTGCCAGCGCTCGATCTCGCGGACCGAAACGTCGTAGCGACGCGCGGCCTCCGCCGTCGTGAGCTCGCCGCGCAGCACGCGCAGCACGATCTCGGCGCGCCGCCGCGCGACCGAGCGCGATCCCGCGTCGTCTACCGCACGCATGGAGTCCGTCGCCCCCGGACCGTCGAATCCGGGTGGCGTTCTTCGTCGCGCCGCCGCCGCGGCGCCGGATGCGGACGCAACCCTCCCATCGCCAACCTCCACCGCTACATCGGCGGGACGCTCACGAAGCCAAAGAAATCGCGCCTGCGCCAGCGGATGGCGCATCGCGTGCGCCTGAGCGCTCGCTAGCGGCTTCGCACGACGCCGATACGCGGGCAGTAGCGCGCGATCGGACAGACCGAGCAGCGCGGCGACGTCGGGTGGCAGATGGTCTGGCCGAACGCGACCAGCAGCGCGTTGATCTCGAGCCAGTGCTTCGCCGGCAGCTTCGCGCGCAGCGCCATCTCCGTCTGCTCCGGGGTTTTGGTCTTGACGTAGCCCCAGCGGTTGCTGATCCGGTGGACGTGCGTGTCGACGCAGATGCCGGGCTTGCCGTACGCCTCGACCAGCACGAGGTTCGCCGTCTTGCGGCCGACGCCGGGCAGCGTCAGCAGGTCGTCGATCTCGTCCGGCACGCGTCCCGCCCAGCGCTCGACGAGCAAGCGTCCGATCTCGCGCAGCGTCCGCGCCTTGGTGCGGTAGAAGCCGACCGGGTAGATCGCCTTGGCGAGCACGTCCTCGGGCGTCGCGGCGAGCTTCGCCGGCGAGTCGGCGAGCGCGAACAGACGCTCCGACGCCTTTGCCGTCACCTCGTCGCGCGTGCGCAGCGAGAGGATGCACGACGTCAGCGTGCGGTACGGATCGC
Organism: Candidatus Binatia bacterium; assembly: GCA_036563615.1. Taxonomy (NCBI): domain Bacteria; phylum Candidatus Binatota; class Binatia (SeqCode); species Binatia bacterium. The sequence goes on along the minus strand of DATCMB010000019.1, from coordinate 86,992 downwards.
CCGTGCTCGTGCTGATGAAGGTCACGACGGGCGCGTTCCAGCCGTCGTGCTCGCGTCGCAGGATGCCGAGGACGCGGCTCACGTTCGCGTTCGTGACCGGTCCCGGGCGCTGCGATCGCGGAGGTCGCGGCGGACGCCGGCGCGTCGCGCGCGGGCTTCGGGTCGCGACGAGCGCCATGCGGCTACGGCGTCGCTGGCTGCGCGCCGCGCTCGAGCCGCACCGCGAGCGCGGCGAAGGCGGCGACGTGCTCGTCGGTGAGCTCGAAGTCGACGGCGCCTGCGGTGAAGCGCACGTCGCGTCCGCGCGCCGCGAGCTGCAGGGCCTCGGCGGGCAGCGTGCAGCGGAAGCGCTCGCTGCGCGAGCTGGTCGAGGCGTGCAGGACCTGGCGGCTCTTGCGCTCGCTCTCGTAGTCCGCCGCGGGGCACGGGAACGAGCGCCCGTCGATCGTCAAGCTCCCGGCGTCGACCTTGAGCGTGCCGCCGCCGCCGTGGCGCTCGACCGACAGCCACGGCCCCTCGACCGCGCCGTCCGCCGCCCGGCGCGCGGAGAGCTGGAACCACTCCTTGCGCGGCAGCGTGCCGCCTTCGGTCGTGCGGTACCACTCGCTCGCGATCGTCTCGGCGCCGCTCGCCTCGTCGCGCCGCACGTCGAGCGAAACCCGGCTCGCGACCAGGATCTGCTCGACGCCGCCCGCGCCCGTCGCGGGACTCGTCGGCGCTGCGGCGTCGCGCTCGGCGAGCTGGCGGCGCAGCGTCTCGACCTCGGCGCGCAGACGCGCGTTCTCGCGGCGCAGATCCTCGAGCTCGTCGGCGTGCGCGCCGGCGACGTGCAGCGTCAGCACGGCTGCGCAGGCGGCCGCCACCACCCACGCGCGTCGGGGACGAAAGTCGCTCCAGCTCGACCCTCGCATGGCCCGTGACCCTAGCCGGCGCCCGGCGCGCGCGCGAGCCTGCGCGGCCGTCGCTTTTCGGCGCCAAGGCGACGCTTCAGCTCCGGCGGTCGCGTAGAGTGCTCTCGGGGGGACGCGACAGGAGGCACCAGATGAAGTCTCTACGACGCAGCGAGGAGCGCGGACACTTCGACCACGGCTGGCTCGACACGCGGTACACCTTCTCGTTCGCCGACTACTACGACCCGGCGCACATGGGCTTTCGCTCCCTGCGCGTGATCAACGAGGACCGCGTCGCGCCGCTCCGCGGCTTCGGCCCGCACCCGCACCGCGACATGGAGATCCTCACCTGGGTGATCTCGGGCGCGGTCGAGCACCGCGACAGCATGGGCAACCACGGCGTCGTCCGTCCGGGCGAGATCCAGCGCATGACGGCGGGCACCGGCGTCACCCACAGCGAGATGAACCCGCTGCGCGAGGAGCTGCACCTCCTGCAAATCTGGATCCTGCCCGAGCGGCGCGGCCTCGAGCCGACCTACGAGCAGCGCGCCTTCCCCGAGGCCGAGCGCCGCGGCACGCTGCGCCGCATCGCCTCGCGCGAGGGCAGCGCCGGCGGCGACGGCGCGGTGCAGATCCACCAGGACGTGTCCCTCTACGCGACGCTACTCGAGCCCGGCGAGAGCGTCACGCACACGCTCGCGCCCGGACGTCACGCGTGGCTGCAGATCGTGCGCGGCGAGGTCGAGGCGCTCGGCGAGCGGCTGCGCGCGGGCGACGGGCTCGCGGTGAGCGACGAGCCGAAGGTCGAGATCGTCGCGCGCACGTCCGCGGAGGCCCTGCTCTTCGACCTCGCCTGACGCGCGCCTGCGGCACGGCGCCCGTGCTGCGGCCTCGCGTCGAGCCGCGGCGTCGTGTTGCCGCGTCGTGCTGCCGCGTCGCGATGCGCGTCAAGCAAACGCCGCGAGCTCGGCCGCGACCTCCTGCGCGCGCGCATCCGCGCCGATCGCGGCGAAGCCGTCGCGCGCGCGGACCAGCGCGCGACGCCGCGCCTCGTCGTCGCGGGCGAGCTGCGCGAGGCGCGCACGCTCCAGCTCGACGACCGGGATCCAGCTCTCGGCGCCGGTGCGGACGATGCCGTCCGCCGCGCGATCGAGCAGCGCGCGCACCTCGTCGCGCACCGCACGCCGTCCGCTCGCGAGCAGCACGCGCGCGAGCGAGAGCTGCGCCATCAGCTCGACGAGGGACGCGCCGCGCTGCGCGGCGAGCTCGACCGCGTCGCGCGCCATCTGCTGCGCGCGGTCGTGCCGTCCCTGCGCGGCGTAGATCTCCGCGAGCTGCGCGAGCGAGCCCGGCTCCCAGTGCAGGAACGTGCGCCGCGTGCGGATGACGTCGAGCGCGCGCTCGAGCGCGGCGGCCGCCTCGTCCCACTGCTTGCGGTCGAACAGCGCGCAGCCGAGCCGTCCCCACGCCGACGCCTGCGAGAAGGCGCTGCCGATCTCTTCGGCGATCTGCACCGACTGGCGCGCGCACGCGAGCGCGCCGTCGTAGTCGCACAGCCAGTGCGCGAGCTTGGCGCGCATCTCGTACGACCAGCCGAGGATCTCCTTCTCGCGCATCGCCTGCGCGAGCTCGCTGCTCTGCTCGAGGTCACGCGCCGCGCTGCGCAGGTCGCCCGCGTCGACGCGGACGCCGCCGCGCGACATCAGGAGCCAGCTGTGGGTGTCGAAGCCCGTGCGGTCGCTGCCGAGCCCCGGTTGCGCGGACGTGCGCGCAAGCCCGAGCTCGATCGTCGCGAGCGCGTCGCGCAGGCGACCGACCATGATCTGCGTCTGCACGAGCGCGCACTGGATCGACAGCGCCGTCTCCGGGCTGTTCGCGTGCTCGACGACCCGCACCGCCTCGGAGATCAGCTCGAGCGCCTCCTCGCCCGCGCCCGAAAGACCGCGCACCGCTCCGTAGGTGACGAGGAAACCCGCGACCGCACCCTGGTCGCCGCTGCGCCTTGCGAGCTCGATGCCCGAGCGGAAGAGCGCTTCGGCCTCCGCGTCGGTGAGCCCCGAGCGCCAGCCGAGGTTGAGGAGCTGGATGCTCGCCCAGATCGCGATCTCGACCGTCTGCGGATCCTCCGGCAGCTTCGCGACCAGCGCGCGCGCCTTCTGCCAGAGCCGCGCCGCCTCGCCGACGTCGCTGCGCGTCGCGCGCTCGGCCGCGCGTCGCGTCCAGCGCGCCGCCGCGAGCAGATCGCCGGCGTGCTCGTGGTGGTGCGCAAGCAGCGCCGCGACGTCGTCGATCCGCTCCGCGTGCAGCTCCTCGAGCGCGCGCGCCACCGCGGCGTGCACGCGCGCGCGCCGCGCACCGAGCTGCGAGCGGTACGCGACCTCCTGCGTGAGCGGGTGGTTGAAGGCGTACGCTTCCTCGCCGCCCTCGCGCGCCTCCGCGTGCACGAACTCGAGCCGCTCGAGCGTCGCGAGAGCCGTCTCGAGCGCCGTCGTCGGGACCTCGGCGATGCGCTCGAGCACCGTCCGCACGAAGCGCTTGCCGATCACGGCGGCGGTCTGCAGCAGGGCTTTCTCGTTCTCGGGCAGCCGGTCGATGCGCGCCGCGAGCACCGCCTGCACGGTGCCCGGCAGCACGGGATCGGGCAGACCCTCGACGAGCCGGTAGCGGCCGCGCGTCCCGACGAGGTGTCCTTCGTCGGCGAGCGCACGCACCGTTTCCTCGATGAAGAACGGATTGCCCGCCGTGCGCTCGGTGATCCGCCGCGCGAGCTCGCCGAGCGCGGGATCCGTACCGAGCAGCTCGGCGAGGAGCTGCGCGCTCGCCTCGGGCTCGAGCGGCGCAAGCGTCAAGCACTCGCACGCAGGCTCGCTCGTCCAGTCGGAAGCGTACTCGGGGCGGAAGTTGACGAGCAGCAGCACGCGCGCGTCCGACGCCATGCTGGCGAGCGCGCGCAGGAACGCTTCGCTTCCCGCGTCGAGCCAGTGCAGGTCCTCGACCAGCAGGAGCAGCGGCTCGCGCGCTGCGCGGGCGCGGATCAGCGACTGGAAGATCGAGAGCAGCCGCCGCTGGACGGCGTCGGGATCCGCCACGCGCGGCGCCGCGTCGCGAGGATCGGCGACGCCGAGGAAGTCGAAGACGAGCGGCAGCGCGTCGTGCAGCGTGCGGTCGTGCAGCAGCAGCGTGCCGGCGATCTTGCGACGCGCTTCCTCTGCGGAATCGCCGTCGAGGACGCCCAGCACGCCGCGCAGCAGCTCCTGCACGGGGAGGAAGGGAACGGCGCGTCCGTACGGCACCGCGTGCGCCTCGTGCACCGCGACGCCGGCTGCGCGCGCACGCGCGGCGAGCTCGAAGCACATCCGGCTCTTGCCAAGCCCCGCGTCCCCGACCACCGCGACCACGCCGCCGCGACCGCCGAGCGCGCGCGCGAGGGCCGCGTCGAGGCGCGCGCTCTCGGCGTGCCGGCCGACGAACGACGAGAAGCCGCGCGCACGCGAGAGCTCGAGCCGCGTGCGCAGCGCGCCGACGCCTTCGAGCTCGAAGATGCCGACCGGCTCGCGGACGCCGCGGATGCGGTGCGGACCGAGGTCGCGCAGCCGGAAGCGTCCCGCCACCAGCGCCGCGACGTGCTCCGTCAAGTATACGCGCCCCGGCGTCGTGAGCTGCTCGACGCGCGACGCGAGGCCGACCGTGTGGCCCTGCGCCGTGTAGTCCATCCGCAGGTCGTCGCCGATGCGTCCGACCACGACCTCGCCCGAGTTGAGCCCGATGCGTGCCGCGAGAGCGATCCCGCGCTCGCGACGGAGCTCGTCGCCGTAGCGCGCGAGACCGGCCGAGAGCTCGAGCGCCGCGAGGCAGGCACGCTCGGCGTGGTCCTCGTGCGCGATCGGCGCGCCGAAGAGCGCCATCGCGCCGTCGCCCGTGTATTGATTGACGGTGCCCTCGAAGCGGTGCACGGCGTCGCTGACGATCGCGAAGAAGCGGTCCATGATGCCGTGCCACTCCTCGGGGTCGACCTCCTCGGCGATCTCCATCGAGCCCTTGAGGTCGACGAACATCACCGTCACCTGCTTGCGCTCGCCCTCGAGCGCGGCGCGCTGGGTGAGGATCTTCTCGGCGAGATGGCGCGGCGTGTAGGCGCGCGGAACGTCGCGCGCGGGCGGCGTCGGCTGCGCGGGCAGCGCGGTCCCGCAGGCCGCGCAGAAGCGAGCACCGACGCTCGCGACCTTGCCGCACGCCGGACACGATGGCGGCAAGACGGCGCCGCACGCTTCACAGAAGCGCGCCGTCGCTTCGGCGGCATGGCTGCAGCGCGGACAGAGGATGACGGACACGGACCGCCTCCGGCGTGCGTCGTATCAGGCGGCCGGACGTCGGGGTAGCGCGGCGCAGCTCGCGGCCATCAGGGTGCGGCGTCGACGCACCGCAGGGGGTACGTCGACGCCGCGTCCGGGCCTCAAACACGTCGTCCAACTCCCCCGTCCCGGAAGTGCGTGAGCATACGGCAGACGGGGCCGATCTGCCAGTCGTCAATCTCTAAATATGCTCCAAATATGCGGCGGGAGGCGTCGCGAGCGGTGCGGAGCGCATCCGCGGCAGCACCTTCCGTGCCACCGACGCCAAGGATTTCTCCAGAGCGTTCGCGCGGTTATGGCATCGGTGGATTCGGCACGGCTGCAAGGAAGCCGCGACGCTTGCAACCGCGCAAGCGCCGCTCGAGCAGCCGCCGCACGCTCGCGTGCGGCGCGCGATCAGTCGATCGCGTCCTTCATGTCGTCGACGGCCTCGTCGACCTCCTCGCCCGCACGTTCGGCGGGTCCGTCGCGCTCGGGGCAACCGGTCAAGGCGAGCCCGGCGGCGAGCAAGACCGCGAGCGCGACCGCTTGGTGCCAAGGTCGACGGCGACGCGGCCGCCCGGGGGAGGGTGAGGGTTCTGCGCTCCGTGGTGAGTGGTTCATGGCGGCTCCTTTCTCCTGCCCGCGCGCCGTCGCACGTCGGATGCGACGCAACGGCTCCTCTCGGGCAGGGTGCCTCATTCAGCAGGCCGAGATGCGTTCCGCGTGTCAAGATGCGCTCGCCTCCGACCGATGAATCTTCTGCTCCGCGCGAACCGGGGGTCACGCGCGCGGATCTGCGTAATTTCGCCGAGTGGACGTCCCCCTCGCTTCCCGTCGACATTTCGCTCCGGTGACTCGGCAATGGAGGGCGCAATGAAGGCACCGGTGGACGCGTTGGTGATCGGCGCAGGTCCGGTCGGGCTTGCGATGGCGATCGAGCTCGTTCGGCACGGGCTCACCTGCCGCATCATCGACAAGAACGAAGGGCGGACGGACAAGTCGAAGGCGCTGACGCTGTGGAGCCGCTCGCTCGAGGCGCTCGACGACATGGTCGGCGCGGCGCCGTTCCTCGCGGCCGGCATGCCGGCGCACGCGGCGGCGATGTACGCGGACGGCAAGCGTCTCGTGCACACGACGTTCGACGGCCTCGAGAGCCCCTACCCGTACAGCCTCATGATCCCGCAGAGCGAGACCGAGCGCGTGCTCGAAGAGCAGCTCGCGGCGCGCGGCGTGACCGTCGAGCGACGCACCGAGGCGATCTCCATCCGTCCGGACGCCGACGGCGTGACGGCGACGATTCGCCACGCCGACGGCAGCGAGGAGACCCTGCGCACGCCCTGGCTGCTCGGCTGCGACGGCGCGCACAGCACCACGCGCCACGAGCTCGGCATCGAGTTCTCGGGCGAGGTCGAGCCCAACGACTGGATCCTCGCCGACGCTTGCGTGCACGGCCCGCTGCCGTCCGACGAGATCTCGGTGTTCTGGCACAGGAAGGGCGTCATCGCCTTCTTCCCCATCGCGCCAGGCCGCTTCCGTCTCGTGGCCGACGTCGGCTTCGCGCGCGGCATGGAGCACCCGCCGGATCCGACGCTCGAGCAGGCGCAGGCCGCCCTCGACGAGCGCGGCCCGGGCGGCCTCACGCTGAGCGATCCGTTCTGGCTCGCGGGCTTCCGCATCCACGAGCGCAAGGTGAAGAGCTACCGACACGGTCGCGTCTTCCTCGCCGGCGACGCAGCGCACATTCACAGCCCGGCCGGCGGCCAGGGGATGAACACCGGCCTGCAGGACGCCTACAACCTCGGCTGGAAGCTCGGCCTGTTCCACGCCGGACGCGCGCGCGAGGTGCTGCTCGACAGCTACGACGTCGAGCGCAGCGCGGTCGGTGAGGTCGTGCTGCGCAACGCGGCCGCGATGACGCGCGTCGCGACGCTGCGCAACCCGATCGCGCAGGAGCTGCGCAAGCGCATCGTGCCGCTGCTCGCGTCGTTCGATCTCGTCCGCGCGAAGATGGCGTCGACGATGGCCGAGCTCGAGATCGACTACGGCGCGAGCCCGATCTGCGGCGAGCAGCGCGGCGTCGCGGCGACGAGCTGGCTGCTCGGCTACGGCGTCAAGCAAGGAAGCCGCGCTCCGGACGCGTCGCTGGTCGACGCGGCGAGCGGCAAGCCGACCCAGCTCTTCGACGTGCTGCGCGGGACGCGCCACGTGCTGCTCGCGTTCGGCGGCCTCTCCGGCGCGGACGCGTCGGCGATCTCGCGTCTGGTGGGCGGCGCGCGCGAGGTGGCGGCGCGCTTCGGCGGCCTCGTCGAGCCGTGCCTCGTGCACGCCGGCGCCTCGGCGCCGGCGGGCGTCGATGGCGGCGTGCGCGTGCTGCTCGACCCGGAGCAGACCATGCACCGTCGCTACGCCGCGGGCCACGAGACGCTCTACCTGATCCGCCCCGACGGCTACGTCGGACATCGCAGCCAGCCCGCGGACGCGGACGCGCTGCGCGCGCACCTCGAGGGCTACCTGGTGCCGAGCGCCACGTAGGGCGCGCGCGCGTCGGCGCGCGCGACCCCCGTGCAGATCAGAAGCCCTGCAGCGTCGCCGCGCGGTCGCGGTGGTAGGGCGCGTCGCCGAACAGGATCTCGGCCGCGCGCGCCCGCTTCAGGTAGAAGCCGATGTCGTGCTCGTCGGTCATGCCGATGCCGCCGTGCATCTGCACGGCCTCGCTGGCGACCAGCACGAAGCCCTCGGAGAGCCGCGCCTTCGCGACCGACGCGAGTAGCGGCGCCTGCGGCGAGCCGTCGTCGAGCGCGCGCGAGGCGGCCATCACCGCCGAGCGCCCGAGCTCGGTCTCGATGAACATCCGTGCGGCGCGATGCTTGAGCGCCTGGAAGGTGCCGATGACGACGCCGAACTGCTTGCGCTCCTTGAGGTAGGCGAGCGTCATCTCGAAGGCGCGCAGCATGGAGCCGAGCATCTCCGCGCACAGCCCGACCACGGCGCGGTCGAGCACCGGATCGAGCACGTCGGCGCCCTTGCCGAGCTCGCCGATCAGCGCGGACGACGGCACCTCGACGCCGTCGAGACGCACGCGCGCCGCGTTGCGGTGGTCGACGAGCTGCTGCCGCGTGACGGTCACGCCGCTCGCGCGCGGGTCGACGAGGAAGAGCGACAGGCCGTCGCGCTCCCCGCTCTGTCCCGAGCTGCGCGCGGAGACCACCAGACGCTCCGCGGCGGCGCCGTCGAGCACGATGTCCTTGACGCCCGTCAAGCGAAAGCCGCCGCCCTGCGCCTCGGCGCGGGTCTCGACGCGGTACGGGTCGTGCCGCGCGCCCGGCTCGTGGTGCGCGAACGCGAGCACCAGGTCGCCCGACGCGACGCGCGGCAGCAGCTCCTTCTTCTGCGCGTCGCTGCCGCCGAGCAGGATCGCGTTGCCGGCGAGCAGCACGGTCGAGAGAAAGGGCTCGGGCGCGAGCACCTTGCCGAGCTCCTCGAGCACCACGGCGAGCTCGGCGTAGCCGAGCCCGAGACCGCCGTACTCCTCCGGGAGCAGGATGCCGGGCCAGCCGAGCTCGGCCATCGAGCGCCAGGTCTCGAGCGAGAACCCGAGCGGATCGCCGGCGTCACGCAGCGCGCGCACCCGCGACACCGGCAGGTTCTTCGCGAAGTCCGCCGCGCTGCTCTGCAAAAGCTGCTGCTCTTCCGTCAAGACAAGATCGCTCACGCTGCACTCCCTCCCGGTGCCGACAGCGCGGCCACCACCTCGTCGCAGGTCGTCACGGTCGCGAGCATGCGCACCGTGTGCTCGAGCACCTGCCGCGCATACTCGAGCGGCGTACCGGTCACGCCGTCGTGCGGCATCACCACCTGGTAGCCGCGGTTCACCGCCTCGATGGTGGTGCCGAGCAGCGCGATGTTGAGGCTCACGCCGAGCAGCACGACGGTGCGGACACCGAGGCTCCGCAGCAGCGAGTCGAGCTCCGAGTCGTGGAACAACGACACGCCGTGGTGACGCGCGACGACGTAGTCCGTCTCCGCCGGGCCGAGCTCGGGGACGAGCGCGGCCGCCTCGCTGCCCGCGAGCAGACCGGGCCCGCCCGCCTTGCGCGTGACCGCGAACAGCCGGCAGTTCACCGTCGAGCCGCCGCCGTCCGGCCGCCGCACGACGATGCCGTGGAACACCGGCACCTTCGCCGCCCGTGCCGCATTCACGACGCGCGCCATGCGCGGCACCATGCCAGACTCGCGCACCGCCTCGGCGAGCGCCGAGAGCGCGCCGCCGGTGCCGATCACGCCGCGCTGACACTCGACGGTCAGCACCGCGCTCGACTCCGGCCGCAGGATGTCGCGCAGATCGAGGGGCATCGCTTTCTTCCGGGCGCGGCGACGTTACCGCGCGCCTCGCACCCGCGCCAGCGCGCGGCGACCCGCGCTCACGGATCGATCAGCACCCCTGGATTGAGGATCCCGTTCGGGTCGAGCGCGCGCTTGGCGGCCGCGAGGGCGCGCGCGAAGCCGTCGGGACGCTGGCGGTCGTACCACGGCCGGTGGTCGCGCCCGACCGCGTGGTGGTGCGTGATCGTGCCGCCGAGGCGCAGCAGCGTCTCCGACGCAGCAGCCTTGATCTCCGCCCACTGCGCGAGCTGCGAGCCGCGCTTGCCCGGCGCGATCACCGAGTAATACGGCGCCGGGCCGTCCGGGTAGACGTGCGTGAAGCGGCAGTTCACCTGCCCCGCGCCGCACACGCGGCGCACGGCGTCCTGCGTCGCCCGCATGACCTCCGTGTGGAATTCCGGGAAGCGGTCCCAGGTGATCGCGGTCTCGAAGGTCTCGGTGATCATGCCCATCGCGGCGAGCGCGTCGCGCAGGTACGGGCCGTCGAGGAACGCCTTGCGCCAGGCGCCGACCGCGCCCTCGCGCGCGGCCGACTCGTCGTCGCGCGTCTCGCCGGCGCCGGGCGGCACGTTGCCGCCGTGGTCGCGACAGATCTCGAGCGCGCGCGCCATCCACGCGTCGGGACGGTGGTCGGCGGACTCGAAGCCGAGCACGAGCACCGAGACGTCGCCCGCGGCGGCGCCCGCAAGCATCGCTTCACCGGGGTCGAGCAGGCGGCAGTTGGTCGGCGCGAGGCCCGACTGCGAGATCGCGCGGACGGCCTCCGCGCCGGCGAGGAAGTCGGTGAAGGTGACCGACGCGGAGGCGCGCCAGCGCGGCCTGTCCTGCAGCCGCATCCAGGCTTCGGTGATGACGCCGAGGATGCCCTCCGAGCCGATGAACATGCGGTCCGGGCTCGGGCCGGCGCCGGAGCCCGGCAGACGCCGCGTCTCGATCGTACCGGTCGGCGTCACGACGCGCAGCGCTTCGACGAAGTCGTCGATGTGCGTGTAGAGCGTCGCGAAGTGCCCGCCCGAGCGCGTCGCGATCCAGCCGCCGAGCGAGCTCACCTCGAAGGACTGCGGGAAGTGGCGCAGCGTCAAGCCGTGCGGGCGGAGCTGGTCCTCGAGCGCGGGGCCGAGCACGCCGGCCTGGATGCGCGCGGCGCGCGAGGTGCGGTCGATCTCGAGCACGCGGTCGAGCGCGCCCAGGTCGATCGTCACCGCCGCTTGCTTGACGCCTTCCGCCGGCGGCTCGACGCCGCCGACGACGCTCGAGCCGCCGCCGTACGGGATCGCCGCCGCGCCCACGGAATCGCACCAGTCTAGCACCGCGACGAGCTCCTGCTCGCTGCGCGGACGTGCGATCACGTCCGGCGGATTCGGGTACTCGCGCGCGAGCGCGCGCACGACGTCGCGGAAGGACTTGCCGTAGCTGTGTCCGGCGCGGTCCTCGGGATCGGTCGAGCAGATCGCTTCGAGGCTCGCCGGTGGCGAGATGCGCGGCGCGCGCAGCGCGAGCTCCTCGACGCACGGCGGCGGCGTGACCGTCGGCGCCTCGATCGAGAAGCGCGCCGCGAGGAGCTGCGCGATCTTCTCTTGCTGCTCGGCGCTGGGCCCCTGCCCTTCGTAGCCCCAGCCCCAGAACTTGCGCCGCGGACGAGCGTTGGACGTCATGCCGCCGTCCTCTCATTCGCGCGCCCCGCGACGCAACCCCCGCGCGCTTGCGTCGACGGCTCGCTTCCGCGGATGGTGGCGCGTGCCCATGCGCCTCGTGCTTCGCGACGCTCGCCGCAGCGTCACCGATCGGACCTGGCTCGAGAACGTCTACCCGCTCTACCTGCACGACCTGTCGCCGTTCGACGACGGCTACTACCAGCTCGACGAGGACGGGACGTGGCGACCGGATCACCTGCCGTCGTGGCTCGACGAGGAAGACGATTTGCCACTGCTGATCGTCGTCGACGGGCGGCGCGTCGGCTTCGCGCTCGTCAACCGCGCGCCGTCACCGCACGTCGCGCCGGGCTGCGACTACCGGATGGCGGAGTTCTTCGTGCTCGCGCGCGAGCGACGCTCGGGCATCGGCACGCGCGCCGCGCACGCCGTGTTCGACCTCCTGCCCGGCGTGTGGGAGGTCAGCGAGCTGCCGCGCAACGAGCGCGCGATCCGCTTCTGGCGGCGCGTGATCGGCGAGTACGCGCGCGGTCGCTACGTCGAGCACTGCACCGACGACGAGGTGCGCCAGGAGTTCCGCGCGCGCCCCGCGCTGCGACGCAGGGCGCGCTGAGCGACGGGCTCGCTCGGGTCAGCTCAGGTTTGCTCGCGGCCCTCGAGCCACGAGATCCAGATCAGGAACGAGCTCTCCTCGAGCGCCTCGATGTCGTGCGGCGTCTTGTGGTCGAGCGCGAGCAGCCCGCCCGGCCCGACGTCGATCCTCTCGCCCGCGACCACGAGCCGCACGCGTCCGGACAGGACGTGGATCGCGACCCGGCCCTCGGTCTCGTCACGGTTGCGCTCGATGCGCGAGCCCGCCTTCATCACCGTGAGCACGACGCGCAGGTCCGGATACTTGACGAGCGTCATCGCGTTGCGGCCCATCCGCTGCCACTCGTCCTCCTGACGAAGCTGCGCCTCGTCGGCGGCGAGGTCGCGGAACATGATCTTCTCGGCGAGGCCGGGCAGCGAGCGCACCGACGCCTGGCCGCTCTCCGCCGCTCGGGCCGATTCGCCCGCGGATTGCGTTGCCATCGTTCGTCGTCCCTCCTTCGCGTGCGCGATCGCTCGCGGGGCCTGCACGCGGTTGGTCTGCGACGACGCTACCACGATGCGCCGGCGGCGCGAACGCCGGTCGCGTCGGTCGGACGGCACACGGCGCACGGCCGGTAGCCGATCGCGCGCGCCTCGGCGACCGACGCGACGACGATGCGGTTGGTCTCGGCGACGCGGCGCTCGTAGCGGCAGCCGCGCCGGCACACGATCCGCGTCGACGTGCAGCCGACGAGCGCCGGCGTCGCGCGCTCGAGCAGCAGGAGCTGTCGCTTGACGTCGATCGAGCCGAAGCTGTAGCCGCCCATGGTGCCGTCGCTGCGCACGACACGGTGGCAGGGCACGAGCAGCGGCACGGGGTTCGCGCCGAGCGCGTTGCCGACCGCGCGCACGGCGCCCGGCTTGCCGATCCGCGCGGCGATCCACGCGTAGGTACGCACCTCGCCGAGCGGGATCTCGCTCGCCGCGCGCAGCACCTCGCGCTGGAACGGCTGCGCCGCGCCGAGGTCGACCGCGACGTCGAACCAGCTGCGCTCGCCGCGCAGGTACTGCGCGATCTCGTCGCGCGCCTGCTCGGCGAGGCGGCGCGCGGCGCGGGTCGGCGCGTCGATGCGCCCGCTGCCGAGCGCGAGGCGGCGGATGCCCGTCTCGCTCGCCGCGATGTCGGTCTGCGGCAGCAGCCGCTCGACGATGCTCGCTTCGTCGCGGGTGGCGACGAGCCGCAGCGGCGACGCCGCGGACGGCCGCGTCGGCGTCGGTGTGGCGAGGAGCTCGCGCAGCGCGCGGTCTTCCGCCCGATCTTTCCGATCTTCCGCGCGATTCTCGTCGTGGCCTCGTGCAACGCTCACCGCTTTCCTCCGAGGTGACGGCGCAGCGCCTGCTTGCCGCGCCGGAGTTGTGTCTTGACGGTGTTGACGGTGACGCCGCGCACCCGGGCGATCTCCTCGTAGGGCAGATCCTCGAGGTAGCGCAGCACGACGACGACGCGGGTCTCGGCCGGCAGCCGAGCCAGCGCGGCCTGCACGTCCATGCGGTCTGCGACCGAAGCGCCCTGCGACCTCGCGCTCGACTCGGCGACCAGGTCCTCGTGTCGCCGCTTGCGCCAGGCGTCGATGCAGACGTTGGTCAGGATGCGGTAGAGCCAGGTCGAGCCCTGCCAGCGCGCGCGGAACTCCGCCGCGTGCAGGTGGATCTTGAGAAACGCGATCTGCACGCAGTCTTCGGCGTCGTGCTCGTTGCCGAGCATGCGCCACGCGACGCGGTGGAAGCGGTCGTGGTAGCGCTCGGCGAGGCGTGCGAGCGCCTCGGTGTCGCCGCGCGCGACGCGCTCGAGGAGCGCCGCGTCGGTCGTCGCGTCCGGCGCTGCGTCTCGGACCGCGTCCGCGGCGACGTCCTGCGCCGCGTCTCGCGACGCGTCCGGCGCGAGCGTCGCACGCCGTGCGGCGGCGCTGCGCGGGGCACCGGGCATCAGCTCGCCGCCCGCCGGCACTCGATCGACGTCATCGCCTGACGCATCGCTTTGCCCGTCCATCGGCTTCTCTTGCGGCTCGTGTTGCGCCCATCGCGTGGCTCATCCCGCCGTCCTCCGCTGCGCTGCGGGCGCCCGCCGGCGTGCGACCCGGCGCCGCGTCTTCGGAGTGTCGTACGCACGAGACGCCCGCTTCGGGTGACAGCCGAAACGCACGACGGGCACACGGCGGAGGCTGCGCGACGTTACGGAGGCGGCGAAAGGCGAGCAATGGGGTCGCGACGCCGCGGCGTCCGCCGTACGCTGGCGGCAGGAGGTCGCGATGAAGGCCGGCATCTACCTACGCAACATGGGACCGCAGTCCGAACGCTCGATGCTGCTCGCGTGCGCGCAAGCGGCGGAGGACGCCGGCCTCGACGATCTCTTCGTCGCCGACCACATCGCGATCCCGCCCGACGACGCCGAGGGCTCGGGCGGCCGCTACCTCGACCCGCTCGCGACGCTCGCCTTCCTCGCCGGCGCGACGCGACGGATCGGCCTCGGCACGGGCGTCCTCGTCCTGCCCTATCGTCCGCCGCTCGCGACCGCGAAGTGGGTCGCGACCATCCAGGAGCTGTCGGGAGGACGCTTGCGGCTCGGCGTCGGCGCGGGCTGGATGGCGGCCGAGTTCCGCGCGGTCGGCGTGCCGCGCGAGCGTCGCGGACGCATCACGGATGCGACGCTCGCGTTCCTGCGCGAGTGCTTCGCGCGCGACGAGGTCGAGCGGAACGGGCAGCGCTTCCTCTTCCTGCCGCGACCCGAGCGACCGCCGATCCTGGTCGGCGGCGCGCCGCCGCACGCGCTGCGGCGCGCGATCGAGTACGGCGACGCCTGGATGCCGACCGGCGGCGACGTCGGTCGGCTGCGCGAAGCGGTCGACGAGCTGCGCAGCCTCGCCGCTGCGGCCGGCAAGCCGACGCCCGACGTCGTGCTCGTCACCTCGCTGCCGCTCGGCGACGAGGAGCGCACCGCGGAGAAGATCGGGGAGCTCGCCGCGATCGGCGTCTCCGAGGTCGTGCACGGCTGGCGCTACGGCAGCGTCGAGGAGTTCACGGACGCCGCCCGCACGCTGGCGCGGATCGTGCAGCAGGCTGCGCCGCAGGCGTAGGATCCGAGGCCGCGTACCGAGCTTGCGCGGCGCCGGACGACGATCGCGAGCAACTCGTGCAAGAGATCGAGCAAGCAACGGAAGAACGTACGCGCGATGCCGCACCCGTGGCCGTCGCCGAGCCGGGAAACGGCTGGGCTGCCGCGTTCTACGCGACCTATCGCCTCGCGCGGCGCATCGTGATCGCGGTGGTCGGCACGACCGTCCTGCTGCTCGGCGCGGTGCTGCTGGTGACGCCGGGACCGGCCTTCGTCGTGATCCCGATCGGTCTCGGCATCCTGGCGATCGAGTTCTCGTGGGCGCGGCGCTGGCTCAAGCACGTCAAGCAAGCCTACGCCGGGGTGCGAAACGCGTACGGCGGTGCGCCGTCGAGTTCCGCCGACGTACAGCGCCGCCAGACGTGCGAGCGCGCGCCGCGCGAGCTCTAGCCGAAGCGCGCTCCAGCAGCAGGCCGAGCTCGCCGCGAGCCCGAAACGAGCAACGCCTCGCGGTTGCGAGGCGTTCTCGGTTGCACGCGGGATGCGGCGCGTGCGCCGCGCGGCGACGTGATGCTTGACGTCGCCGCCGCGCCCGGCGGGACGACGCGCGCCGTCCCGCCGGGCTGACGAGCTCCTTCAGTGCGTGTTGGTCGGATCGCTGACCGGCCGCGCACCGACCGAGCGGTTGAGCAGGATGAACGGCGTCTGCCGACGCTCCGAACGCGCGACCTGCGAGCGCTCGCTGCCGGTCAGCGCGTAGGGCTTCGCGGCGCCGCGGTCGGGCGTCGCGAAGGCGTGCTGGTTGCGCGGATTGAACAGCCCGGTCTTCGAGGCCGCGAGCGCAGCCGTCGCCGACGCGAGCGTCGCTGCCAGCGCCAGGGTGGTGAACAGGGTCTTCATGGTGTCCGTCCTTTCGTCGTCGTCTTTCGTTTCGTCGGTTCTCGCTTCGAGGCGCCGCATGCGGCGTCATCAGTGACTTCGATGGTGTCCATGCTTTCTCGTTGTGGCAAGGGTTCGGATTTCAACGATTGACGCGCGTGCCTATGCGATGGGCAGCTGCTCATCGGTTGAGCATTCGACGGGCTCCGCGCCGCTGAAATCAGGCGAAATCGCGACGGCACGTGCCTTGCCATCGCGGCGTGGCGCGGATCGCGATCCTGCTGCTCGTCCTGTCGGCACTGCCGTCGTGCAGCGCGCTGCGTCCGCTGGCGGGCGCGTCGACCGATGCGGTCGCGCGCGACGCCGTGCGCGTCGCACGCCTCGAGCGCCTGGGACGCGCGCTCGCACCAGCGGAGGGCACGCGCGAGCGGCTCACGTTCGCGCTCTCGTCGCGCGACGAGCTCGGCGCGTGGTCGTGGCCCGACGGTCGCGTGCGGGTGAGCCGCGCGCTCGTCGACCTGCTCGACGACGACGAGCTCGCCGCGGTCCTGGCGCACGAGCTCGGCCACCTGCTCGATGGCGACGGCGCGAGCGACGTCCCCGCCGCGCTCGCCGGCGACCAGCCGCGTCGCGGACCGGAGGCGCGCGCCGACGCGATCGGCTGCACGCTGCTCGCGACGCGCGGTCTGCCTGCGGAGGCGCTCCCGACGATGCTGCGCCGACTCGCGGACGCGATCGCGCACGGCGCGGCGGGACCCGATCCGACGACGCTGCTGCAGCGCGCGCGCGTCGCGGATGCGATCTGCTCGACGACGCGCGCGGGCGCGTCGCCTTCCGATCAGGACGCCGCGCCGAGCGCGTCGCGCAGCCCGGGGAAGACCTTCGACACCTTCCGCACGACGTAGTCGCCGTAGGTCCCGTCGAACGCCTGCAGATCGAGCCCGTCCCAGCGCCGTCTGTCGCGCGGCGTCTCCTCGGGGCAGGTCTCGATCGGACGCACCACCGTCTCCCAGCCGGGATCGAAGAAGAACGGAAACGACAGCCTGTCGCGCGTGCCGCGGTTGCGCACGCGATGCGGCGTCGAGCGGTAGCGGCCGCGCGTCATGCGGTCGAGCATGTCGCCGATGTTGCACACGAACGAGCCCTCGATCGGCGGCGCCTCGCGCCAGCCGTCGAGCGTCTCGACCTCGAGCCCACCGCTCTCGTCCTGCTTGAGGATGGTGAGCAGGCCGTAGTCGGTGTGCTCGCCGACGCCCCACTGCGCATCGCGCTGATCGGCGGGCAGCGCCGGGTAGTTGAAGATGCGGAACAGGATCAGCGGGTCGTGCGTGTAGCGCTCGTCGAAGTACGCCTCGTCGAGCTCGAGGCTGAGCGCGATGCCGCGCAGCAGCGCGTGGCCGAGCTCGGTCAGCGCGCTCATGTAGGCGAGCACCGTGCGGCGCAGCTCGGGCACGTCGGAGGGCCAGAGGTTGGCGCCGTGCAGCGGCGTGCCGGCTTTGACGAGCGGATGGTCGGCGGAAAGCTCGCTGCCGAAGTAGATCCCTTCCTTCGCGTCGGGACGCCCGGAGGTGAGCTCGGCGCCGACCGGGAAGTAGCCGCGCCACGCGCGACCGCCACGCTCCATCGCGATCTCGAGCTTGCGCTCGACCGGCAGCGCGAAGAAGCGACGGCTCGCGTCGACCAGCTCGTCCTGCAGCGTCGCGTCGACGCCGTGCCCGACGACGTAGAAGAAGCCCACGTCGCGGCAGGCGCGCGCGATCGCCGCTGCGACCTCGAGCTTTCCCGCGTCGCCCGCAACCAGCGGCGCGACGTCGATGATGGGCAGGCTCCCGGACGCGTCTCGCACGGCGCTCCTTCTAGCGTCCGGACGCGCGCGTGACAGCTCGCGTCCGAGCGCGACGGCTAGCGTCCGGGCGACGGCGCCAACGCCGCCACCGCCGCGATCGCAGCCGAGATCTCTGCGGGGTCGGCGGGCTTCGCGACGTGCATCTGGAAGCCGGCTGCCAGCAGCCGCGCGCGATCCGCGTTCGACGCGTACGCGGTGAGCGCGATCGCCGGCACGCGCTTCGCCGGTCCGGGCAGCCTGCGCACCTTGGAGATCAGCGCGAACCCGTCCTCGCCCGGCATGCCGACGTCGGACACGATCACGTCCGGCAGCCAGCGCGACAGGATCTCGAGCGCCTGACCGCTCGACGCGGCGACGCGCACCTCCGCGCCGAGCTGCGCGAGCAGCGTGCGAACGACCTCGTTCGCGTCCGGCTCGTCGTCGACGACGAGCGCACGCACGCCGTCGAGGCGCGTCTCGGGCGAGCGGGGCTCTTCACCGTAGCGCGCGGTCCGGTAGCCCTTGTCGCCGGACAAACCGGCCAGCGGTGCAATTGGTAGCTTGACGACGAAGGTCGCGCCGCGGTTCTCGCCCTCGCTGTGCGCCTCGACCGTGCCGCCGTGCAGCTCGACGAGGTGGCGCACGATGGCGAGCCCGAGGCCGAGGCCGCCGAACGTTCGCGTCGACGAGCGATCCGCCTGCCAGAAGCGCTCGAACAGGTGCGGCAGCTCGTCGGGAGAGATCCCCTTGCCGGTGTCGCGGACCAGGATCTCGACCTGCGAGTCGACGCAGCGCACGCCGACCCGTACCTCGCCGCCGCGCGGCGTGAACTTGACGGCGTTCGATACCAGGTTCCAGACCACCTGCTGCAGGCGGCTCGCGTCGCCCGCGAGCGGCGGGATGGGCGCGTCGAGGTCGGCATGCAGACGAACGCCCTTCGCCTCCGCCGCCTGCCGCACCGTCTCGACGGCGCGCTCGATCGTCTGCACGAGGTCGACGCGCTGCACGTTCAGGCGCAGCCGCCCCTCGACGATGCGCGACACGTCGAGCAGATCCTCGATGAGCTGCGCCTGCATGCGCGCGTTGCGCTCGATCACCTCGAGCGCGCGCTCGCGCTGGGCCTCGTCGAGCTTCCGGTCGCGCAGCATGCGCGCCCAGGCGAGGATCGGCGACAGCGGCGTGCGCAGCTCGTGCGACACCGTCGCGAGGAAGGCGTCCTTGGCGCGGTTAGCCTGCTCCGCCTGCGCGAGCGCCGCCTCGACGCGCTCGCGCGCGCGGTGCTGCTCCGTGATGTCGACGCAGGATCCGACGTGGCCGTCGAACTCGTCCTCGCGCACGCGCGGCACGCCGCGCTCGACCACCGAGCGGTAGACGCCGTCGTTGCGCCGCAGCCGGTACTCGACCTCGAAGGGTGCGCGCCGCGCGACCGCGCCCGCGATCGCCTGCCGGCAGCGCTCGCGGTCCTCGGGGTGAACGTCGTCGAGCCAGCCGTCGCCCGGAGGCGCGCCGTCGCGTCCCGTGAAC
Source organism: Candidatus Binatia bacterium (assembly GCA_036563615.1). NCBI lineage: Bacteria > Candidatus Binatota > Binatia (SeqCode) > Binatia bacterium. The sequence goes on along the minus strand of DATCMB010000019.1, from coordinate 67,820 downwards.
GAGAGCCACGAGTCGTTGAAGAACGTCCGCCGGCCCGCGGCGTCGGACACCCAGATCAGCACCGGCGCGGAGTTCGCGAGCATGCGGAAGCGCTCGTGGCTCTCGAGCAGCTCACGCTCCGACTGCTGGCGCCACCTGGTGAGGAACGCCGCCATGGCGCCGGCGACCGCGAACACGAGCACCGTCACGCCGAGCGCGACCGGCGCCTCGACCGTCTCGTACGGACGCAGGAAGACCCACACCGCGAGCGCCGACAGCGCCGCGCTGACGACGCCCGGTCCGACGCCCGCGACCCACGAGCTCACGAAGATCACCGGCCAGAACGCGAAGAAGGTGAGCCGGTCGCGCAGCAGCGGCACCGACGCGGTCACCATCGTCGCGGCGGCGACCGCGAGGACGGCGCTCAGGTAGCGCAGCACCATGGTGCGCAAGGGAGCTTGCATCGTGTGTTCGCTCGCGTGCGATCGCGGGGCGAGCGCGGTGTCTCATTGAGCGCCAAAGGCGTACGGCCTTGCAAGCCCGTCCGGTAGTGTCGCGCCTTTCCCGACGCAGGGTGCACGACATGCGCCGCGGTCGATACCGAGCGTATTGACATACTCTTGGTATCCCAATACCGTTGGTATCGATGGCGCTCGCGACCCTTCCCAAGCGGCTCACCCGGCCCGAGGCGGCCGAGGAAACACGGCGACGCGTGCTCGACGCCGCACGCGCCGTCTTCCTGCGCAACGGCTTCCACGGCACGACGGTCGACGCCGTCGCGGCGGAGGCCGGCTTCACCAAGGGCGCGGTGTACTCGCGCTTCGCGAGCAAGGCGGACCTGTTCCTGGCGCTCTACGAGGAGCGCCAGAAGCAGCGCGCGCTCGTCTTCGCCAAGATCCCACGACGCGCTCGTCGCGAAGACCTGCAGCGCGCGATCGCCGAGTCCTGGACGCGCGTGCTGCAAGAGGATCGCGACTGGCTGCTGCTGCTGATCGAGTTCTGGACCTACGCGGCGCGCGACGACGAGCTGCGCCAGCGCTTCGCGAAGCTGCACGAGGAGACGCGGCGCAACATCGCGCGCTCGATCGAGGAGGGCGCAAAGGCTTTCGGCGACGAGCTCGCGCTGCCGAGCGAAGAGATCGCGCTCGCGCACATGGCGCTCGGCAACGGCTTCGCGCTCGAGGTGCTGCTCGACCCGACGCGGGTCGAGGCCTACCAGCGCGCCAACCTGGCGCTCGCGCGCGGCATGCGCGAGCAGCCGTCGGCTGCGGCGAAGCGTCGCAAGGAGCCGCGCAGGTGAGCGTCACGCGCTTGGCGCGCATCGCCGAGGTGATGCGTGGTCTCGCCGCGGCCCGCGAGGGTCAGCGCCACGAGCGCCTCGACCGCCGCACGCTCGAGGCGCTGCAGCGCGAGCGCTTGACGGAGCTCGTGCGCCACGCGGTCGCGCGCTCGCCGCTGTACGCAGATCTCCTTCGCGGCATCGACCTGTCGCGCACCGTCGACCCGCGCGACCTGCCGATCGTCGACAAGCAGACGCTGATGGCGCGCTTCGACGACTGGGTGACGGATCGGCGTCTCCGCCTGGCCGACCTCGACGCGCATCTCGCGAAGGCGCGCGGCGACGAGCTCTACCTCGGCGACTACCGCGTCATGGCGACCAGCGGCACGACGGGACGGCGCGGCATCTTCGTCTACTCGCGCGCCGACTGGGCGCCGGCGCTCGGCGGCTTCCTGCGCGCGTCGCAGACCGCGGGCGCGCGACCGCGGCTGCCGCGCTACCGGATCGGCCACGTCGCCGCGACGAGCCCGCTGCACATGACGGCGCGCTTCGGCATGAGCGCCGACGTCGGGCTGCACCGCGTGCTGCGTCTCGACGCCCGCTCGCCATTGCGCGAGCTCGCGGACGCGCTCGCCGCCTTCCGCCCCGACCTGATCGGCGCCTACCCGTCCGTGCTCGCGCTGCTCGCCGACGAGCAGATCGCCGGACGCCTCGACGTCGCGCCGAGCTCCATCATCGTCTCGAGCGAGGTGTGCACGCCGGAGATGGCGCGGCGCATCCGCGCGGCCTGGGGCGTGACGCCGTTCGACGTCTACGCATCGACCGAGAGCGGCGTCGTCGGGATCGACTGCGAGCAGCACCAGGGACGGCACGTCTTCGAGGACCTGGTGCTGCTCGAGAACGTCGACGAACGCGGCGAGCCGGTGCCCGACGGACAGCCGGGCGCGCGCGTGCTGATCACCAATCTGTTCAACGGCACGCAGCCGCTGATCCGCTACGAGCTCTCGGACATCGTCGTGCTCGACGGCCGGCCGTGCGCGTGCGGACGCGGCACGCGGCGCATCGTCGCGATCGAGGGGCGCAGCGACGACATCCTGATGCTGCCGGGACGCGACGGTCGCGACGTCGCGGTGCACCCGCTCGCCATCCGCAGCCCGTTCGCGGGACTCTCCGATGTGCGTCAATACCAGCTCGTGCACGACGACGCGCTGCGCGTGCGCGTCGTCCCGAGCGAGGGCGCGGACCCGGCGCAGGTCGCAGCACGCGTGCACGCGACCCTCGGCGGCAAGCTCGCCGAGCTCGGCGTCGCGGTGCCGAAGATCGAGGTCGAGACCGTCGCCACGCTGACGCGCGACCGCGGGCCCGCGGGCAAGCTCAAGCTGATCGAGTCGAAGCGCGCGCGCAGCGCGGCGTGACGCTCGCCACGTCAATCAACGACGCGACGCTCGTCGACGAGGCCCTCGCGGTCGTCTTCTCGAGCGGAGCGCTCCGAGATCGGCTCAGCGCTGCTGCGACGAGCCGCCGCCGGCGCGCGCCGCTGTTTGACGAGGTGCCCCCCGATCGCGGCGATCCGACGACGTCCCACCGTCGCGCGTCTCGCTGGCCCCTCGCTGGTGCCACTCGTCGACGACGGCGCGCACCTGATCGAGGAAGGCGAGATCGCTCGTCACGTGCGCGAGACGTCGCGCGAGGAGCTGCGGCAGGATCGTGAAGCCTTCGCTCTGCGCGCTCTTGCGACACGCTTCGTCGTGCTCGCGTTGCAGGACCGCGCGCGTCGTCTCGAGCGCGTCCTTCCAGTCGTCGATCAGCGCGAGCGCGGCGTCGTGCGGCACGCAGTCGAGGAACATCGCGCGCGACGAGATCGGATCCTCGCCGGCCTCCGCGGGCGCGACCGGCGTGCCGATCCACTGCACGAGCGCATCGCGTCCCTGGTCGAGGATCTCGTACGGCGCGCGGCGTGCGTCGGCGTCGGGCTCGCGCGCAGCGAAGCCCACGAAGCCGCTCGACATGAGCCGCTGGAGCTCGCGGTAGAAGTTGCCCGTGCTGATCTGCACGCCCGCGCGGTCGCGGTAGCGCTTCATCAACGCGTAGCCGTGACCCGGGCCGCTCTGCTGCAGCAACCCCAGAACCACGAAGCGAAACATCTGCCGAGCGCTACCAGCGCGTCTTTCGCAGGGTCAATGCGGGGATACTACGTGTGCGCCGGTGGCCGTGCCTGGCGCACGCGCTCAGTAGCCGTAGTCGCCTTCGGTGATGCGCGCCAGGCGACCGTCGCGGAACACGAGGTAGCGGATGAACTCGCGCGGCCCGCGGTTGTAGGTCCAGCGCTCGACCTGCACGGTCTTGGTGACCACGAGCCCCGAGGCGGTCTCGAACGAGATCAGCTCGGTCGAGAAGGTGCGGAACGTCGGATCGCCGCAGCGACGGTGCACCTCCTCGATGGAATCGCCCTCGCGGACGAGGCGGTTTCCGCAGCGGAGCGTCCCCGCCCACGCGTCCCCCGCGCCCACGATGCAGGCCAGCATCAGCGCCGCCAGCGCGACACGACCGCTGCTCGACGAGCGTCGCACGCGAAGGGCAATCTCACTCGCGCCGAGCCGGAGCAAGCGTCGCTGCGGTCTTCGGCGTCGAGCCCGCTCAGCTCCCGCCGGCCGGCGGCGGTGGCGGCGGCGACGACGGCGGCGCGGCTGCCGGGTTCGGCCGTCCGCGACGACCGCGGCGTCCGCGACGCCGACGTCGGCGCCCACGCCGCGGCTGTCCGTTGGCATCGAGCTGTGGCTGCGGACCGCCGCCCTGCGCGTTCTGCGGACGCTGCTGCGGCTGCTGTCCGCCGGGCGCACCGCCGCGCGCCTGCATCGGCTGCGGCTGCGGTCCCTGGCGATTGCCGCGTCCGCGCCGGCGCTTCTGCTGCTGCTGACCACCGCGTCCACGGCGCCGACGCTTCTTGTTCATGCGCTTCGGCGACGCGACCGGCGACCAGAAGGTCGACGGACGCTCCGGACGACCGCGGCAGATGTCGCACAGCCCGCACGGCGTGCCGTTGTCCTCGCCGAAGTAGCGCCGCAGATAGACCGCGCGGCACTCGGTGCTCCGCGCGTAGTCGTCGACCGAGTCGAGACGGCGTGCGTCCTGCGTGCGCATGTTGGCGAACTGCCCGGCGAGGCTGCGGGTGCGCTCCTCGACCTCCTCGGGCGGCACCGTCGGGTGCACCGTCAGGTCCTCGGCGATGCGCACGATGTTCGCTTCCTCGAGCGTCGCGAGCAGCGCGTTGGTCGGGCGCTCGCCGAGGTCCGCCGACAGCGCGAGCGCGTTGATCGTCGGCGTGCGGCCTTCCGCCGCCCACGCTGCGAGCGCGCTCCCGAGCTTGTAGAGCTGGTCCGGACGCAGTCGCGAGCGCGACAGCAGCGCCTCGTGCACCGCGCGATCCGACGCGTCGTGCAGCAGGATGCAGTTCGCCTTCGCGCCGTCGCGTCCCGCGCGTCCCGCCTCCTGGACGTACTGCTCGAGCGACGCCGGCGACTGCTGGTGCACGACGTAGCGGATGTCCGGCTTGTCGATGCCGAGGCCGAACGCGCTGGTCGCCACCATGACGGTGCGGCGCCCCGGCTTCATGAACATCTCTTGCTGCACCGAGCGCTCTCCCGCCGCCATCTTGCCGTGGTAGCGGTGCACCGGGATGCCGAGCTTCGCGAGGATCGTGTAGACCGTGTCGACGTCGCGCGTCGTCGAGCAGTAGATGATGCCCGGTCGGCGCAGACGCTGCGCGAGCCGCGCGAGCGCACGTAGACGCGCCGCCTCGCGACACTCGAGCACCTCGAACGCGAGGTTCGAGCGGTGCGGCGAGCTCGCGACGATCACCGGCGAGCGCATGCCGAGGAAGCGCACGATGTCGGTGCGCACCTTCTCGGTCGCGGTCGCGGTCAGCGCGAGCATCGGCGGCGCGCCGAAGTTCCGCAGCACCTCGCCGAGGCGCAGGTAGGCCGGGCGGAAGTCGAAGCCCCACTCCGAGATGCAGTGCGCCTCGTCGATCGCGGCAAGCGAGATGCCGGACTTCGACAGCACCTCGTACATCTCCTCGGAGCCGAGCGTCTCGGGCGTCGTCATCACCAGCAGCGAGCCGCCGCGCGCGATGCGCTCGAGCGCCTCGGCGCGCGCCTTGCCGCGCACGGTGCCGTCGATGCGCACCGTCGGCACGCCGAACTTGATGAGCTTCTCGTGCTGGTCCTTGAGGAGCGAGAGGAGCGGCGAGATGAGCACCACCGGCTTCGGCAGCACCATCGACGGCACCTGGTAGCAGGCGCTCTTGCCGAACCCGGTGGGCATGACGATGAGCACGTCGCGTCCGGCGAGCGTCTCGCGGATGCCGCGCTCCTGCTCGGGGTAGAGGCGCTGGATGCCGAGGCGGCGCGCCGCGGCGGCGACCGCGGGATCGAGACCGCCGCCGGCGTCGGTCGACACGGTCTCGCCGAGCGGCGTGTCGTCGTGGTCGTCGTGTTCTTCGTCCTCGTCCGTGTCGTCGTGCTCGACCGAGGCGAGGTCGATCTCGGCGAGGTCGCCGCCGTCGGCTTCGGAGGTGTCGTCGTCCTCGCCGGCGTCCGCGTCGTCCTCGTCCTCGTCGTCGTCGTGCTCGTCGGAATCGTCGGCGAGCACGTCGGCGAGGTCGACGTCGGCGGCGGCGACCTCGTGGTCGTCGTCCGCGTCGAGGTCCGCCGCATCGGCGTCATCCTCGGACGCCGCGAGCGTTCGGCTCGCCGGTGGGACGTCGCTGCGCTCCGCCGTCGCGAGCGGGCCGTTGCCGGCGACGCTTCCTTCTCCGCCGGTGCCAGCCGCGTCATGCGGCGCCGCGTCCCGCGCGGCGGCGGCGTCGGCGTCCGCGTCGACGTCGACCACGCCGAGGTCGTGCCAGGATTCGCCTGCGGCCGACGCATCGGGCAAGGCGAGCGTCGCCTCGTCGTTCACCGTCTCGCTGCGTGCGACGGCGGCGCTCCCGCCGTCGGCGGAAGCCTTCTTCGTGGACCGTCGGCGCGGCTTCTTGACGGCCGGGGCGCGCTCGGTCGTGGCGCTCGCGTCCGCGTCCTCGGCAGCCGCCGGTGCGGCGGCGGTCTCCGTTGCAGCCGCGGCCACGGCGGCCGCGCTCGCCGTCTTTCGCCGACGCGGCTTCTTCGGCTCGGCGGCCGGCGCGCTCGACGCTTCGACGGGCGCCTCTGCGGCGGGAGCGTCTGCGGTTCGCTTTGCCGCCTTGCGGGTTCGGGTGCGCTTCGCCGGCGCGACGTCCGCGACCTCTGCGGGCGGCACGGCGGCGCGGCTCGTCTTCTTCGTCGCCTTGGCGGTCTTTGCCGAGCTCGCCGACTTGGTCGCTCGTGTGCGCTTGACGGGCTTCTCGGCGCTCTCCTGCGCCGCTTCGACGCTCTCGCGCGTCGCCTCGTCGACCTCCGGGGTCACCGTGGTCTTCCGGGTACGCGCCGAGCTCGTGCGTTTGGTCGCCGAGCTTCTCACGGAACGGTCGCCTGACCGATCACGTCAGTCTCCTCGTCAAGCCGGCGGGCAAGGCCGGACGGGCCGCGGTAGCGGCTTCCCGCTGTGCTGACCGCTGGCAGAATCACTTACTGGCTTCGCTGAACCCTTGCGGAGGGTGATGTCGCTCCGGCGCGACGGGCGCTGCCCGGAGGTCGAGCAGGGCGATCGAGGAACGCGGGCGACCTCGAACCACCCGGACCCGCTTCACCTGCTCGTGGACGTCACGCTTCGCCTTGGGCTACTTCTCCCGTGCGGCGCGTGCGGGCCGGCGGGAACAAGGGAAGCATTCCCGGAACCGGAACGCAACGACGCTGTGGGACGGCCACGCGAGGTGCCGCCGACGACCCTCTTCGTCGGCGGCGGTCGGTCTAATCGCGGGCCGACCGGCTACGAATCTAGAGAACCCGAAACCGGGGGGCAGATCAAGCGAAATCTGCTGGTCGACGCGGCCCGTCCGGCGCCGACGCGACCACGCCCGTGCGACGCGCCAGCTCGTCGACGTCGCGACGCAGGATCGGGTAGCAGCGCGCGAAGAACTCGTCGCTGGTCGCGACGTCGACGTACGGCCACGCGCCGTACGTCGCACGCCACGCTTCGACGAGCTCGTCGCGCGAGCTGGCGACGAAGCCGCGGTCGAGCCACAGCCGCGCTTGCGCGTACTGCGGTCCGATCGTGTCGCGGCGATCGACACCGGTGCCGATCGACAGACCGAGGCGGCGCAGCGCCGTCGGGTGCGCGTAGTAGCGGATCGCGCGCCGCACGGCTTCGTCGTCGGGTCGAGCGAAGCTCGCGCGCGCGTCGTCGGCGATGCACCACCACTGCCAGGGGTTGCGCTCGCGAAGGTAGCGCGCGAGCGTGCGCGCGCTGGTCACGACGACTCCCGGTGTCGCATGCTGCGCGTCGATCGCGGCGTCGAGCGCGGCTTGGTCGTCGGGGTCGACGAGGACGTAGGTCGCGTCGCCATAGGAGAACGGGACGCGGCTCGTGACGCGCTCCGGAACGGGTCCGACGACCGCGTCGCGCGCGTCGTCGTCCGGCAGGTCGTGCGCGATGCGAACGCTCTGCCGATGCAGCCAGCGGAGAAGATCGTCCGCGCGTCCGGATGGCCGGCCGCGCAGTGCCGCGCGCACCTGCGCGAGCTGCGCGACGTCGCCGATCCGCTCCTGCCAGAGGTCGACCAGGGCCGCGCGTCGGATCGGACCGCGCACCACGCCTTCGCCGAGCAGCGCGACGTTCAGCATGTCGAGGACGAGGTTGCAGCACGTGCGGACGCGGCGCGCGCGCAGCCAGCGCGGCAGCGAGCTCCACGCCCAGAAGAACCACGGCAGGTTGCGTCGCCACGCGCGTGCGGGCGGACCTTCGGGCGCGGGGAGGACGATCTCCTCGCCCCAGAGCCTGAGCCAGCCGCGGTCGCGCTCGAGCGAGCCCGGGAACCACGGCGCGCGGTACCAGAGGTCGAGCTCGTCGGGGGTCGCCACCTCGGCCGCGCCGAGCATCGGCAGCAGGCGCCGCATCGCGTGGAGGCGGCGTGCGAGCGCTCGGATCGTCGCCACCTCGTGCTCGAGGTCGGTGGGCGGATCGATCACCACCGTCAAGTCGAGGTCGCTGCGCGGCAGCCTCGCTTCACCGCACGCGACGCTGCGCCGCGCGTAGACGCTGCGCACGAAGCCGAGGCTCGCGAGGCCGCGTGCGGCGGCGCGCGAGAGGCCGCGGTAGAGCCGTCCGGCGACGTCCGCTCGCGACGCGCTCATGACGTCCGCGTGGCCCGGGCGCTCGACGGCATCCGCTGCGACGCGCCCTTTGGCTTGACGGACAACCGACGCACGCCGCTCAGGACCGAACCGGCATCGGCCACGGCGCGATGCCGCCCGCGACGATCGCGTCGAGCCGCGCCGCCGAGAGCGGGAAGCCGAACATCTCGTTGCGCATGTCGAGCCGCGCGCGACCGATGCGCCGTACGAGGTCGGCGGCGTGGAGCCAGTCGTCCGCGCTCGCGGCGTGTCGTGCGACGCTCGTCAGCTCGCCCGGGCCGTGCGCGATCTCGTCGTCGAGGATCTCGCGGAACACCGCCGCCATGCGACGGTCGAACGGCGTCGCGTCGAGCTCCGCGAGCACCGCGTACAGCGCGCCGCCGCCGCCCTCGGTGAAGTTCACCACGGCGCGCTCGAGCGGCGTGCCGGCGCGGTACGGCGCGCGCAGCTCCTGCAGACGCGTCTCGGCCGGCAGCTCGCGCAGCGCTTCGAGCGTGACGCGCTCGCCGGTGAGCTCCTCGAGCAAGCCCACGAGCAACCGGTAGTGCTTGACCTCGTCCGCCACCTTGTCGCGCGAGGCGCCCTCGGGATGATCGTCGATGGGTGATCCTGCGAGGACGGCGTCGCGCTGCGCGGGCGGAAGCGCGCGCACGAGCCGCGTCTCCTTCCAGGCCTGCGCGGCGAGGAAGCGTACGTCGCCCTCGCGGCTGCGGTGGTGCGCGAGATACGTGCGCGCGATCTCGGCTTCGCCGGCCCAGCTCGTCGCGGCGAGCGCCGCGAGCTCGTCCATGCGGCGGCGGACGTCGTCGCTGCTCACGACCGCGGCCCCGAGGCGGTCCACGCGCCGGCGTTCACGACGCGCGGCGCGCGACGTCGTGCGCGCGCAGACGGTAGAAGCGCCGCGCGTTTTCGGCGAGTAGATTGCGCTTGACATCCGGCGTCAAGTCCTCGCGGCGCGAGAGGTGCGCGATCTCGTTGCGGCAGCGCTCGAGGTTCACCTCGTGCGGAAAGTCCGAGGCGAACAGCAGTCCGTGCTCGCCGACCACCGCCAGCGCCGCCGGCACGCCGGACTCGCCGGGCTCCGGCGTGAAGCACACGCGGCCGTCGCGGACGTAGCTGCTCGGCTCGCGCTGCACGCCGCCGACGTACTCCGGAAAGCGTCGCACGTGGAACGCGCGATCCATGCGCTCGAGGAGATACGGCACCCAGCCCACGCCGGCCTCGAGAAACGCGACGCGCAGCCGCGGGAAGCGATCGAGGACGCCGCTCATGAGGACGCTGGTCAGCTGCGTCATCTGCGCGAACGGGTGCGCGAGCGTGTGCACCTGCGCGAAGTAGCGCAGCCGCTCGAGGCCGAGGCCCTGCGACGGTCCGCCGTGCACCGCGAGCGGCACGTCGAGGCGCTCGGCCTCCGCCCAGACGGGGTCGAAGCACGGATCGCCGAGCGTCCGCTCGAGGCCGACCGCGGGCAGCACGCCGCCGACCATGCCGAGCTCCGCCACCGCCCGACGCAGCTCTTCGGCCGCCGCGGTCGGATCCTGCAGCGGCAGCAGCGCGACGCCGCCGAGCCGCGGGCTCTCGGCGAGAAAGCGCGCCGCGAGCCAGTCGTCGTAGGCGCGGCACAGCGCGACCGCCCAGTCCGGGTCGCGGATCAGACCGGTCGCGAGACCGGCGGTCGGATAGAGCACCGTCGACGCGATGCCCGCGGCGTCGAGGAAGTCGAGCCAGGTGCGCGCGTCGACGTCGAACGTCTTGTGCAGCCCGAGGCGCGCGTGGATCGCGCCGCGCTGGAAGCCGTCGGCGGTCGGCCACAGGGGAAAGCCGAGCACGGTCGCGCGTCCGGCGTACGGCGCCGGCAGGAACTCCCAGAGCGCGGTCGGGCTCTCGTAGACGTGTCCGTCGGCGTCGACGACAGGCATGTCGGCGGTGGAATCCATGGTCCGGTGTGAGGTGCGCCCACGGCGATTGTCAAGCTCGTCGACACCGCGATAGACCTGCGAGAGCGGAGGGCGATCAATGGCGGAGCAGCTCGATCTCGTGATCCGCGGCGGGACGCTGATCGACGGTACCGGCGCCCCGAGGCGTCGCGGCGACCTCGGCATTCGCGCCGGACGCATCGTGGCGCTGGGCAACGTCCGCGGCAGCGCGACGCGCACGCTCGATGCGGACGGCATGATCGTCGCGCCGGGCTTCATCGACATCCACACGCACTACGACGCGCAGGTCTTCTGGGATCGCCTGCTCACCATCTCGCCCTGGCACGGCGTGACCACGGTGGTGCTCGGCAACTGCGGCTTCGGCATCGCTCCCACGCGGCCGACCCATCGCGAGCTGATCCTGCGCACGCTCGAGAACGTCGAGGGCATGTCGCTCGACGCGCTGATCGCGGGCGTCGGCGACGACTGGCCGTTCGAGACCTTCCCCGAGTTCCTCGACGCGATCGAGCGCCGCGGCACGTCGATCAACGTCGGCGCGCTGATCGGACACACGCCGGTGCGGCTCTACGTCATGGGCGAGGAGTCGACCGAGCGCGAGGCGACGCCGGACGAGATCGCACGCATGCGCGCGATCGTCCGCGAGGCGCTCGACGCGGGAGCGCTCGGCTTCGCGACCTCGCAGTCGCCGACGCACGTCGGCTACGCCGGACGTCCGGTGCCGTCGCGCGCCGCGACGCTCGCGGAGATCGAGACGATCGCGTCGAGCCTCGGCGAGGTCGGGCACGGCGTCGTCCAGGCGACCGTCGGGCGCGGCTTCTTCATCGACGAGCTCGCGGGCATCCAGCGCAAGACGTCGCGTCCCGTGACCTGGACGGCGCTGCTCGCCGGCATGCTCGGTCCCGACGGACACCGCTGGGTGCTCGAGCGCACCGCGAAGCTGCAGGAAGAAGGTGTCGCCGTCGTGCCGCAGGTGTCGTGCCGACCGCTGATGGTCGAGTTCCAGTTCGCGGCACCCTTCCCGTTCGAGAGCCTGCGCTTCTTCCAGCCGGTGTCGGCCGCCGACCGCGAGGGCAAGAAGCGGATCTACGCCGATCCCGAGTTCCGCCGCACCTTCCGCGAGCACGGCGAGGGCAGCGTGCTCGCGGGGCGCTGGAAGGACACGACGATCGCCGAGGCGCCGTCCGAGCCGGCGCTCGCGGAGCGCAACCTCGCCGAGGTCGCGGCGGAGCGCGGCGTCCATCCGGTCGATCTGGCGCTCGACCTCGCGCTCGCGTCCGATCTCGAAGCGCGCTTCCGCATGGCGGTCGCGAACACGGACGAGGCGATCGTCGGCGAGCTGCTACGCGATCCGACGGTCGTGCTCGGTCTCTCGGACGCGGGCGCGCACGCGAGCCAGCTCTGCGACGCGAGCTTCTCGACGCACCTCCTCGGCCACTGGGTCCGCGACAAGGGCGTGCTCACGCTCGAGGAGGCGATTCGGCTCTTGACGTCGCGCGGCGCGGATCTGCTCGGGCTCGCGGATCGCGGCCGGCTCGCGCCGGGTGCGGTCGCGGACGTCACGGTGTTCGACCCGGAGACCGTCGGCTGCACGCCGCTGCGGCGCGTGCGCGATCTGCCGGCCGGCGCCGATCGTCTGGTGTCCGACGCGGTCGGCGTGCGTGCGGTGATCGTCAACGGCGTCGTGATCCGCGAGGACGGCGTCGATCGCGTGGACGCGGAAGGTCCGCTGCCCGGTCGTCTGCTTCGCGGAGGGAGGCCATCGTGAGCTACCCGATCATCTCTGCCGACTCGCACGTCACCGAGCCGCCCGAGACCTACGTCGACCACATCGATCCTGCCTGGCGCGACCGCGCGCCGCGCATGGAGCACCACGAGACGCTCGGCGACGTGTTCGTCGTCGACGGGCTCAAGACGCCGATCGCGCTCGGCACGGTCGCGGCGGCGGGCAAGCCCGCCGAGGAGATCCGCTACACCGGTGCGAAGTTCAGCGAGCTGCATCGCGGCGGCTGGGATCCCGACGCGCGGCTCGCCGATCAGGATCGCGACGGCGTCGCGGCCGAGGTCATCTACCCGACCATCGGCATGGTGCTCTGCAACCACAGAGACTTCGACTACAAGAAGGCCTGCTTCGACGCGTACAACCGCTGGCTCGCGCAGTACTGCTCTGCGCACCCCGATCGCTTGATCGGCATCGGTCAGACGGCGATGCGCTCGCCGCAGGAAGGCATCGAGGATCTGAAGGCGATCAAGGCGCTCGGGCTGCGCGGCGTCATGATGCCCGGCGTGCCGGCGGTCGAGGACTACGACTCTCCGATCTACGACGACTTCTGGCGCGCGACGGTCGAGCTCGGGCTGCCGCCGTCGTTTCACATCCTGACGACGCGCGAGCAGCGTCCGCGCGGTCCGGCGATGAACAGCTTCCTCTCGGTGATCCGCGGCTGCCAGGACATCATGGGCACGCTCGTGCTGGGCGGCGTCTTCGAGCGCGTGCCGGAGCTGCGCGTCGTGTGCGTCGAGGCGGACGCGGGCTGGGTGCCGCACTACATGTATCGGATGGATCACGCCTACAAGCGGCACCGGAACTGGCTGCCGCCGGGTCAGAAGCTCTCGAAGCTCCCGTCCGAGTACTTTCGCGAGCACATCTACACGACGTTCCAGGACGACTGGGTGGCGTTCAGGACCGCGCACCTGATGAACTGGAAGCGCCTCATGTGGGCCAACGACTTCCCGCACAGCGACTCGACGTGGCCGTGGTCGCAGGAGATGCTGCGCGAGCACCAGGCCGATCTCGGCGACGAGCAAAGGGAGCACATCCTGTCGCGCAACGTGGCCGAGCTCTACGGGATCGATCTCGCCGCGCTCGTACCGCGCGGCGCCGCCTGAACGACGATCTTTGTTCTTGACAGTGCGGCTGCACGTCGTCGTGCGCCGCACGGTGCAAGAATTTCCAAACCGCAGGGCGTCGACCCGGTATCTGCTACACGCTGGCGCCCCGAACGCGCGCGTCTGCTGACTTTTTCGCTCGGCACGACGCTTGCCATTCGCCCCTGACGAAGTAGCGCGCGCGACATCCGCGCGCCTCGAGAGGTGGCGATGATCGAAGTGCGCGCGGTGGTCCGCGTCCGCGCGCAGCGCGTTCGACACAAGCTTCCCATTTCGTACCCCCACGGCCGCAAGGCGCGCGACCGCAGCCTCGGCCGTGCGGCGCTTCCACCGACCTCGTCGGTCGAGGAGCGCCCGATCACACAAACCTGGCCGCTTTCCCGGGGGAGGGAGCGACCGAGAAAAGGAGCTCAACCGGTGAACAAGTTCGAGAGAGGGGCGTGGCTCGTCGGTGTCGCCGTGCTCGCGATGTCGTTGTCGGTAGGGATGGCGCGCGCCGAGCACCACAGCGACGATCCGTTCAACCGTCCAGGTCCGTACGTCGGTCTCGGTGCGAGCTGGATGGTCGAAGGCTTCCAGGACCGGACGGCAAGCGGAGACTTCGGCAACTCGTGGGGCGGCAACGCGCGCTTCGGCTACCGTCTGCACGAGATCTTCGGGCTCGAAGGCATCTACGAGTACGGCGACGACTTCGGCGCGCACCAGGTCGTGCCCGAGGGCGCGCGCATCCGCACGCACTCGTTCAGCGTCAATGGCAAGCTGATCGTCCCGGTCGGGCGCTTCAATCCGTACTTGATGGGCGGCGTCGGCTTCCTCAACGCGGACGCAGACCGTTCGATCTCGAGCCGCAGCAACTGGGATGCAGACGGCACGAGCTTCATGGGCCGCTTCGGCGGCGGCGTCGACCTGTGGGCGACGGAGAACATCGCGCTCTACGTCGACGCGGCCTACACCATCCCGGTCGACGAGGTCTCGGACCTGAACCACTTCTCGCTCGGCTGGGGCGCGAAGTACGCGTTCTGAGCTCGGCGAGCTTCGCACACGCCACCGCCCCCGCTCCGCGGCGGGGGCGGTGCGCCAATTCCCCACCGACGCGCCGGAGCGCAGCCTTCTCGCTGCACCCCGAACGGTCGCATGGCCTGAACCCCTGCGTTAGGATCCCGCCGCGATGGAATCCCCGGCGGATCCTGTCCATCCTCCGCTGATCGAGATCCGCAACGTCTCGCGCCGCTACCTGCGCGGCGTCGACGAGGTGCACGCGCTCGAGAACGTCTCGCTGACGATCCCGGCGGGACGCTTCGTCGCGTTCATGGGACCTTCGGGCTCCGGCAAGTCGACGCTCATGAATCTCGTTTCGGGCATCGACCGCCCGAGCGAGGGCGAGGTGATCGTCGCGGGGCAGTCGCTCGGCGAGCTCACCGAGGACGAGCTCGCCGACTGGCGGGCGCGCCACGTCGGGCTGATCTTCCAGTTCTTCAACCTGATCCCGGTCCTGAACGCGCTCGAGAACGTCGCGCTGCCGCTGCTGCTCACGGATCTCCCGAAGGCCGAGCGCTTGCGTCGCGCCGAGACCGCGCTGCGCGTGGTCGGTCTCGCCGATCGGCTGCGGCACTACCCGCGCACGCTGTCGGGCGGTGAGCAGCAGCGCGTCGCGATCGCGCGCGCGATCGTCACCGACCCGGATCTGATCGTCGCCGACGAGCCGACGGGCGACCTCGACGCGCGCAACGCCGAGGCCATCCTCGAGCTCCTGCGCGAGCTCAAGAACGAGTTCGGCAAGACGATCGTGATGGTGACGCACGATCCGCGCGCGCTGCGCTTCGTCGACCACGCCTTCCACCTCGACAAGGGCATCCTGCTCGAGGGCGAGGAGGCGGAGCGCGCCGATCGCGCGGTGCAGCTGGCGGCCGGCGGACACCTCATCTCCGCCGCCGGAGGCGCCTCGTGAAGTACGCGCACCTGGTCTGGAAGAACCTGTGGCGCAACAAGCTGCGCACCGCGATGACCGGCGGGGCGATCATGCTCGCGGTCGTGCTCGTTTGTTTGCTCTTGACGATGCCCGCCGGGCTCGACGCGATGCTCAACCAGTTCGCGAGCAACACGCGCCTCACGGTGCACAACAAGGCGGGCATCGTGTACTCGATGCCCTACTCCTTCACGCGCAAGGTGCGGCAGATCGACGGCGTCGCGGCGGCGGTCGCGTGGGTCTGGTTCGGAGGCGCCTTCGAAGAGGACGGCAAGGTCACCTTCCCGAACTTCGCGGTCGAGGTCGAGCACATCGGCGAGGTGTTCCCGGACTACCCGATCGCGCCGGAGCAGCTCGAGGACTTCAAGCGCTACCGCGACGGTGCGATCGTCGGCCGCCAGGTGATGCAGAAGTACGGCTGGAAGATCGGCGATCGGGTGACGCTGAAGAGCACGGTGTGGCCCGTCGACCTCGACTTCCGCATCGTCGGGATCATCGACAACGACCGCGCGCCGCACTTCTGGTTCAACCGCGAGTACCTCGACCAGGCGCTGCGCGAGAAGGGCGCCGGCGGGCTCGGCATCGCCGGCACCATCTGGGTGCGCGTCCACGACCCGCGCGACGTCAACGAGGTGATGCGCAAGGCCGACGAGATGTCGCGCAACAGCGAAGCGGAGACCGCCTCGGAGACCGAGAAGAGCTTCTTCTCGAACTTCTTCGGCTCGCTGCAGGGCTTGGTGACGATCATCCTGCTGGTCACGGGGCTCGTCTCGCTGTGCATCGTCTTCATCGCCGCCAACACCGCGTCGATGGGCGTGCGCGAGCGCTCCGGTGAGCTCGCGGTGATGAAGGCGATCGGCTTCCCGCGCCGCGTGATCTTCACGACGCTGCTCGCCGAGGCGTCCTTGCTGTCGACCGTCGCGGGCGTGCTCGGCGTCGGCATCGCGATCGGGCTCACCCGGCTGCTCGCCGCCGCCGCGGGCTGGGACGACACGCTCGGGCCGCTCGGCAACTTCATCATCACGCCGTTCGTGATCGTGCAGGGTCTCTTCCTGTCGCTCTTCGTCGGGATCCTGGCGGGCGTCGTACCGGCGTTCGGCGCGGCGCGGAAGCCGGTCGTCGAGTCGTTGCACGAAGTCTTCTGATGGCGCTGCCGCTGTCCTACAGCGTGCGGAACGTCCGTGCGCGACCGACCCGGAGCCTGATGACGGCGGGAGTCATCGCGCTGGTCGTCGTCGCGTCGACCCTTTTTCTTGGATTGATCTCGAGTCTGAAGCGTACGCTGGTCGTCAGCGGCCATCCGCTGAACCTCGTCGTGATGCGCAAGGGCTCCGACAACGACGGCTCGAGCCAGCTCTCGCTCGAGGTCTATCAGGCGATCCGCTTCCTCGACGGCATCGCGCGCGACGAGAACGACCAGCCGCTGGTGTCGCCGGAGCTCGTCGTGCAGCCGTTCCTGCGCACGCGCGACGGCGGACGCGAGAACGTGCTCGCGCGCGGCGTCGAGCCGATGGCGCTCAAGGTGCACGACAAGGTCAAGATCATCGCCGGGCGCATGCTCAACCCGAGCTCCGGCGAGGCGATCGTCGGCGTCGGCGTCGCGAGTCGCTACGCCGGCGCGGAGCTCGGCAACGAGCTCGTCTTCGGTCGCGGCCGCTGGAAGGTGGTCGGGATCTTCGAGGCCGACGGCTCGTCGTTCGAGAGCGAGGTGTGGGTCGACGTGCGCGAGCTCGCGAACGACGCGAAGCGCCCGTTCCCCTACTCCGGCATCCGGCTGCGGGCGGCGAGCCCCGCCGACCTCGAGCGGCTCGAGAAGCGCATCGACGACGACCCGCGCTACGCGATCGAGGCCGAGCTCGAGACCGACTACTACGCGAAGCAGTCGGAGTCGGCGAACTCGCTCTACATCCTGGTGATCGGCATCGCGGTGCTGGCCGGCATCGGCGCCGGGTTCGGCGCGGCCAACACCATGTACGCGGCGGTCCAGGCGCGCACCGCGGAGATCGGTACGCTGCGCGCGCTCGGCTTCTCGCGCGGCTCGATCCTGCTCGCGTTCCAGCTGGAGGCGATCTGTCTCGCGCTGCTCGGCTTCCTGCTCGGCGCGGGGCTCGCGCTCGCGCTGTCGGCCGTCCTCGGCTGGCTGCTCGGTGGCATCGCCTTCGGCGCGCAAACCTTCACCACCAACGTGATCTCCTTGCGCGTTTCGCCGTCAGATCTGATAGGAGCGCTCGGCCTCGCTCTGCTGGTCGGCGCCCTGGGCGGGTTGGGCCCCGCCTGGCGCGCCGCGCGGCTACGGCCGATCGAGGCGCTGCGCAAGGCTTGACGGACGGTACCCATGATGGCCCAGAGCGAACGCGAGGAGCGCCTGCGAGCAGACCTGGCATCGCTGCGCATCGAGCGCGAGCCACGCGCGAAGCCAGCCGCGTCCGGGCGGCGCCAGCGCAGCCCGTGGCGCAACCGCGCGATCGTCGCCGCGCTCGTGCTCGTGGCGCTGATCGTCGCGTGGCGGCTCGTGCGGGGGAACGCGGTCGAGGTCTCGGTCGCGTACGCGACCGCGATCGACGCCGGCAAGGTCGAGCCGGCGCCGCTGCTCTCGGGCTCGGGCTACATCGTCACCGGCGACCGCTACGTCTCGATCGGCGTGCGCGTCCCGGGTCGCATCGAGCGCTACTTCATCGAGGAGGGCGAGAGCGTCAAGAAGGGCGACCCGCTCGTCCAGCTCGACGACCGCGACTATCGCGCCGCGCTCGACCGCGCGCAGGCGAGTCTCGAGCTCGCGCGGGCGAACGCCGAGCTCGCCGACGCCGAGCTCCGCCGTGGCCGCGAGCTGCGCAAGAACGGCGTCATCTCCGAGCAGGAGTTCGACATCCTCGAGAACAAGGCCGACGTGGCGCGCGCGTCCATCGCGCAGCTGGAGGCCGAGGTCGAGGCGGCGCGCGTCAACCTCGAGTACACGACGCTGCGGGCGCCGACCGACGGCGTCGTGCTCGCCAAGCTGAAGGAGGTCGGTGAGATCGCGGTTCCGGGCGGCTTCGCCGGCTCGGGCGATTTGGTCCGCATCGCGAACCTGACCGACATCCGCGCCGAGGTGGACGTCAACGAGGCGGACCTCGACCGCGTCAAGATGGGCGGGCTCGCGCGCGTCACGCCCGACGCCTATCCGAACCGCAACTACGCGGCGCGCGTCGTCAAGTTGTATCCGCAGGTCGACCGCCAGAAGGGCACGCTCAAGATCGAGGTCAAGCTCGAAAATCCAGACGACAAGCTGCTGCCCGACATGAGCGTGCGCGTCACCTTCCTCGCGGATCCGCCGGCGCCCGGGGAGGAGACCGGGAAGACGGTCCTGGTGCCCGCCGGCGCGCTGCAGCGCGACAACGACGGCACGTACGTCTGGGTCGTGCGCGACGGCCGGGTCGCGCGCGTCGACGTCGTGACGGCGGGCGACGTCGGCGACCGCGTGCGGATCGCGTCGGGGCTCGCGGGCGGCGAGGCGGTGGTGGTGGGCGACGTCGCGCTGAAAGAGGGTCAGCGCGTGTCGACGCCCGAGCGCGGCTGACCCGCTCCGCTCAGAACCCGCGGCGCAGGCGCTGCAGCTCGCGGCGGTCGCGCTTGGTCGGCCGGCCGGTTCCCGGATCGCGGATCTCGGGCGGCGCGAAGCGACGGCGCTCGATCTCCTCGGGCGAGGGCGGCGGGGTCACGTCCTCGTAGAGCGCGCGGGCGCTCTCGGCGTCGAGCCGCCGGATGCCGAGCCCGCGGACGATGAGCTGGCGCTTGCCGGCGGGCGTGGTCACGTGCACGCGATCGCCCACGCGCACCAGCTTGTGCGCGCTCGCCGTCTGGCCGTTGACGTCGACCTTGCCGCCCTCGCACGCACCGACGCACAGGCTGCGCGTCTTGAAGATCCGCGCGGCGAGCAGCCAGCGGTCGATGCGTACGGCGTCGGCGTCGCTGGGGGAGGACACGGCGCTAGCGATCCGCGGCGCGGGTCGTCAGCAAAAGACCTGTCACCACCGCGGCGCCGCCCGCGACCTGCGCCGCGCTCAGAGCCTCGCCGAGCAGCGCGACCGACAGCGCCGCCGTCATCACGGGCACCAGGTAGATGAACACCACCGCCCGGCCGATGCCGGCCGCGCGCACGCCCCAGAGAAAGAGCTGCCCCGACATGACGGACGAGATCAAACCCATCGCGACGATGGTCGCAAGGATCTCGGGCGACGCCGCGGTGAGCTGTCCGAGCGGGTCCTCGTCGAGGCCGAGGACGTACAGCGCCACCGCGCCGCTGGTGAACACCGCGAGGTTGACCGTCGACGGCGGGATCCGCTCGACCACCAGCCGCGAGGCGAGGTTGAACGTCGCCCAGCACGCCGCCGCCACGAGGGCGAGCAGGTCGCCGGCGTCGATCCGCAGCGCGAGCAGCTCACCCAGGTCGCCGCGGCTGATCACGATGACCGCGCCCGCGAACGCGAGCAGTCCGCCGGCGACGCGCCGAGCGCCGAGCGTCTCGCCGACCAGCGGCGAGAGCAGCAGCGTCACGACCGGATTGAGCGCGATCAGCAGCGAGGTGTTGGTCGCGCTCGTGCGCGCGAGCGCCTCGAGGAAGAGCCACGGATAGGCGACGCCTCCGACGACGACCATCACCAGCAGCGGCAGCGCGGCCGCGCGCAGACCCGCACTGGTCACGGCGCCGGCGCCGCTCGAGCGCACGACGAACGGCAGCAGCGCGAGCACCGCGACGACGTAGCGCCACGCGCCGAGCGCGAGCGGCGTCATGCCGGCAAGCGCAATCTTGCCGAGGATGAACGCCGCGGCCCAGCCGGCGGTTGCAAGCGTCAAGCCTAAGTATGCGGCATTGATCGTCGCGCGGGGTGACGCCACGACCGCGGAAGGAGCGACGTCGCTTGCGGCCATGCTCGGCGATACCACCCGCGCCGAGACCTGACGAGGTGCGCTCGACGAGGTTGGAAACGAGCGCGCGACGCTCGAAGCGCTGCACGCCCACGACGGCGCGCATCACGAACACACGAGCAGCGCGTGGGCGTCGCACGACGACGCTACGGTTGTCGCGGCGACGCGAGCTGTTGCGCCGCGCCGCCAGGTGCAGATAGTCCTCGCCGCAAGGGAGGGAGATCGTGATCCTCGACCGCTTTCGTCTCGACGGCAAGGTCGCCCTGATCACCGGGGCGGGACGCGGCATCGGCCAGGCGATCGCCCGCGCCTTCGCCGAGTGTGGCGCCGACGTGGTGTGCGCCGCGCGCTCGCGCGACGAGATCGAAGCGACGGCCGAGCGCGCCCGCGCCTTCGGTCGTCGCGCCCTCGCGGTGACGTGCGACGTCAACGAGCGTCCGCAGCTCGAGAACCTCGTCGCGGAGACGCTGCGCGAGATGGGCCGCGTCGACGTGCTGGTCAACAACGCGGGCGGCTGGCCGCCGCGCCCAGTGCTGCAGACCAGCGAGCGCTACTTCGAGCAAGCGCTGCGCTTCAACGTCACCTCCGCGTTCCTGCTGAGCCGCTTCGTTTTGCCGCACATGCTCGAGGGCGACGGCGGCGCGATCGTCAACGTCTCGTCCGCCGCGGGACGTCTGCCGATGTCGGGCTTCGTCGCCTACGGCACGGCGAAGGCGGCGCTGTCGTTCATGACCAAGGAGCTCGCGATCGAACTCGCGCCGAAGGTGCGCGTGAACGCGATCGCGGTCGGTTCGGTCGAGACGTCCGCGCTCACGCCGTTTCTCAACGACGAGCTGCGCGCCAAGATGGAGTCGCTGACGCCGATGCGGCGTCTCGGCACCGTCGAGGACATCGCGCTCGCGGCGCTCTACCTCGCGTCTCCCGCCGGCAGCTACTTGACGGGCAAGGTGCTCGAGGTGGACGGCGGTCTGCTGACGACGAACTGGCCGTACTGAAGAGCCGGCTCAGCTGCGCAGCCCGATCAGGAACGGCACGACCGTGAAGATGATCCGGCACGTGTCGGCCCACGGCGCATAGTGGCTGACCCGCTCGTCGGGCGGCGGGTAGTACACCGCCACCTCGCGCGTCACGACGTCGACGCCGCGGCGCCCGGCGAGGATCAGCACCTCGCTCTCGAACGCGTAGCGCTCGGCGCGCACGCCGAGCTCGAGCGTCGCGCGGATCGGGTAGATGCGAAAGCCCGACTGCGTGTCGCGGAACTCGCGCCCCGCGGCGAGCGACACCCACCAGTTCGCGAACTCGTTGCCGAACCGGTTGATGCGCGCGACCTCCTGATCGGGAGAAAGCTTTCGCGCGCCGAGCACGATGGCGGCGGGATGCGCGCGCGACTCCGCGATCAAGAGCGGCATCTGGTCGGCGAGGTGCTGACCGTCGCCGTCGAGCGAGAAGGCGTGGGTGTAGCCCTCGGCGAGGAGACGCACGAGGCCGCTGCGCAGCGCAGCGCCCTTGCCGCGGTTGGTGTCGTGCCGGACGACCTCGGCGCCGGCGGCGCGTGCGACCTCCGCGGTGCGGTCGTGCGAGCCGTCGTCGACGACGAGCACGGCGTCGCAGTGCTCGGCCGCGCCGCGGACGACGTCCGCGATCGTCGCCTCGACGTCGTACGCGGGGATCAGCGCCGCGAGCCGGTACGCTCCGGCGCGCGCCGGGCCGCTCGCGCCACGTGCGGTCGCGCCGCGCACCGCTCCGCTGCGCGCGCCACGCGTACCGGCCTGGCCGCCGTCGACGCGCCTCAGGTGCCCGCGGTCGACCGCCAACGTCAGTCCGCGTCCTGCGCTGCCGCCAGCCGCTCCGCGATGCGCGTCGCGGTCATGTCGCGCAGCGCGATGCGATCCTCGTAGGTGAGGCCCTCGGTCCAGATCGGCTCGAGCACCTCGAGCACCACCGTGCCGGGCAGGATCGAGAGGTACTTGCCCGGCGGCATGATGCTCGACGTGCCGTGGATCGCGATCGGCACGATCGGCCGGCCGCTCTTGATCGCGAGCGTGAACGCGCCGTTCTTGAACGGCCCCATGCGGCCGGTGCGCGAGCGCGTCCCCTCGGGGAACATGATGAGCGAGAACTCGCCCATACCCTTCGCCGCGATCTTCTCGAGCATCGCGATCGACTCGGCGGGGTCCTCGCGGTCGATCGGGACCATGCCGAGCGTCCGCATGACCATGCCGAGCACCGGCTCCTTGAACAGCTCCTTCTTCGCCGCGAACCGGTTGTGGCCCGGCAGGTAGCCGAGCAACGCGGCGATGTCGAAGTGGCTCGCATGGTTGGGCGTGATGATGCTCGGCTCCTTGGGCAAGTTCTCGGCGCCGACCACCTTGACGTCGACGCCGGTCGCGAACGCCAGGTTGCGCGCGGAGAGCTTGGCGAAACTCCATGCGATCTCCGGGCTCAACTGGTGCAGGCCGACCGCGATCGTGCCCATCGAGAACAGCATGCCGCGGTAAATGATGCGATTGACGAACACGCGGAGCTCGGACGCGTCCGCCGCGCCGATGGGCGTGACCCACTCCTCTCCGAGCTCGCTCGCCGGGATGCGTAGCTGCTGCACGCGAAGCCTCCTTGGTTCTGCCGCCGCGAGATCGGCCGACGTTCAGGCAGCGGCCCGCGGCGTCGCCGTCTCCGCCGGCGGGCGCCACGATTGCCACATGCGTCGCAGCGCGCCGGCCATGTACGGTCCGGCGTAGCCGCGTAGCCGACCGAGGAAGCGCGGCTCCTCGAGCACGACCTTGGCGAGCCCGAGCAGGACGTCGGGCCGCGTGTAGAACGTCCGGTACATGCGGTGGAACCAGTACTCGAGCGTCGGCACGTCGAGCCCGTTCGGGATGAACACGAAGTTCATCGCGTTCATGTTCTCCCAGTCCTCGACGAACGTGCCGTACTCGTGGATCGTCGGGTAGGACGGCGTCCCGGGGTACGGCGTGAACTTGGTGAGCTGCATCAGATCGAGCGGCGCCGTGCGGAGGAAGCGGTTGGTCTCGGCCAGGCTCTCGACGGTCTCCGTCGGGTGCGCGCACATCATGAGGCCCTTGATCTTGAGCCCGGCTTCGCGCGTCATGTGCAGGGTCTTCAGCAGCCGATCGATCTTGACTTCATGCTTGACGTGGTTCAGCACGCGCTGCGAGCCCGACTCGATGCCGTAGGCGATCTGCCAACACCCGGCGCGACGCATCAGCGCCATGGTCTCGGGATCGAGCAGGTTCGGGTGGCTGTTGCAGCTCCAGGTGAAGTCGAGCTTGTAGTCGAGCATCGCCTCGCAGAGCTGGCGGACGCGCTGCTTGTTGACCGTGAACAGGTCGTCGTAGAACAGGATGTGCTTGACGCCGTAGTCGCCCATCTGGCGCAGCATCCGCACGACGTACTCGACCGAATGCCAGCGACCGCGCCGTCCCGAGGTCGAGCGATCGCAGAACGTGCACGAGAATGGGCAGCCGCGCTGCGTGATCATCGTCCCCACCGGGCTGCGCCGGTAGTTGAACATCGACGGCGCGAACGCGTGCGGGAAGTTCGGCACCAGGTCCCACGCCGGCATCGGCAGAGCGTCGAGATCCTCGATGTACGCGGCCCGCGGGTTCGCCCGCACCGCGCCGTTGCGCTCGGGATCGCGGTAGGCGAGCCCGGGGACGTCGCGGACGTCGCGTCCCTGCTCGAGACGCGCGAGCAGCTCGAACAGCGAGTGCTCGCCCTCGCCGACGATCCCGTAGTCGAACGACGGGAACTTCTCGAGCGTCCGCTCGGGAATCGCGCTGACGTGCGCGCCGCCGAGGATCGTCACGCAGCCCGGTAGTGACGCCTTCACCTGCGCGGCGACGCGGCTGCCGTTCGTCACCGAGATCGTCGTGCACGAGATGCCGAGGTAGTCCGGCTTGAGGGCGATGGCGCGTTCCGCCGCGTCCTCGTTCGTCGTGCCGGCGCGCTTCGCGTCGACGACGTGGACGTCGTAGCCCTTCTCGCGCGCGAGCGCGGCGAGGATCAGGATGCCGATCCCCGGGATCGTCTCCTCGCCCTCGCGCAGGCGGTCCATGCTGCGGTCCCAGAAGCAGAACGGCGGCTCCATCAGGACCAGCGTTCGCTTGCGCGGCGGCGCGGAGTCGTCGGGCATGGCGACATTTAACCGAGGGGCAGTTCGCAAGTCTACGCTCGTGCCCCCTTTCACGATACGAACAGGGCGACATGACTCGCCGCGACCTCGCCCTCGTCACCACGTCCCGCGTGCACCGGGTGGCGTCGTGGCTGCTCGCCTGCGCGTTGCTGGCCTGCACGTGGCTCGCCGCGGCGGGTACGACGCACGCGGACGAGCGATCGACCCGCACGACCTACGAGGTGACGGCGACGCTCGAGACGCACCACGCGAAGGCCGTGGTGCGCGGCAGCGTGTCGATCTCGTTCGCCAACGCCTCGGACACGCCGCTCGAGCGCGTCTACCTGCACCTCTATCCGAACCGCTTCCGACGCGACGGCGACGAGGTGAACGACATCACGCGCATGCACGTCTACCCGCACGGCGCGTTCCACGCGGGCGGCATCGAGGTCGCGTCGGTGCAGGATGGGTCCGGCGCCGCGCTGCAGCACCCTCTGGCCGCGAGTCAGCCCGACGTGCCGGCGGACACGCTCCTCGAGGTCGATCTCGGCGCACCGCTCGCG
This sequence comes from Candidatus Binatia bacterium, assembly GCA_036563615.1. Taxonomy (NCBI): domain Bacteria; phylum Candidatus Binatota; class Binatia (SeqCode); species Binatia bacterium. Next base: position 42,908 of record DATCMB010000019.1, on the reverse strand, counting down.
CCCGGTGAGCGCAGGACGCTCGTCCTGTCGTTCACCACCTACGTGCCCGAGCGCTACGGTCCGTTCGGCGTCACCGAGTATGGCGTCGCCGCGGTCGCGGGCTGGTATCCCTACCTCGTCGCGCGCGACGCGAACGGCGCCTGGCGCTTCACCGACGGGCCCGAGCCGGCCGACGTCAGCGCGACCGTCACCGCACCGGCGAACGTGACGCTCGTCGTCGGCGACCAGGTGTACGCGCCGCCGCATCCCGCCACCGTGCAGGCGAGCGCGCGCGGGGTGCGCACCTTCGCGCTGATCGCGCTCCGCGAGGCGCGGATCGTGTCCGGGGAGGCGAACGGGACGCGCATCACCTTCGTGTCGCCGGTGCCGCGGCGCGCGCAGCGGCTCGCGCCAGGACCCGAGATCGAGGACCTGCTGCGGCTCAACGTCGAGCGCGCGATCTCGCTCCGGCCCGCGACGCTCGCCGCGCCCGCCGAGCTGGTGGTCGTCCAGGTGCCGCTGCGCTGGAACCTCGCGACGCCGAGCGACGGGATCGTCGTGCTGTCGGACCGCGCGCTGCGCGTGCAGGAGCTGCTGCGCGGCTTCCACGAGGCGCAGGTGGCGCAGGCGACCTACGCCGAGCTGCTGCGCGACGCGACCCGCGGCTGCCCGCGTCAGCCGCCGCGCTGGGTCACGGACGGCGTCGCCTGGCAGCTCGCGGACCGCTACGTCCGCGCGACCCAGCCCGACCACCGCAGCGTGCACGACTGGATCGCGTGGTTCGACTTCTTCGCGATCGTCGACCGCTTCGAGTCGGCGCCGAAGATCCCCTTCGTCCAGTCGTACTTCGAGAACGCCCGCAGCGACGACGAGCTGCGCGAGAACGTCTTCTCGTACGTCGGCGATCGGCCGCCGGCGCGTCTGGTGCTCGCCCGTCTCACGCGCGACGCGGGCAGCGAGCAGGTGCAGGCGGCGGTCGACGACTGGGTCGCCGCGCCGTGCGAGCCGTTCGACACGGCGCTCGCGAGCGCTCTCCAGGAAGACCCGGCGCAGGCCGACCAGCTTCTCGCGAGCGCGCTCGCGCCGCCGCCGCCCGCCGAGGTGCCGACCATCGTCGAGCCGAGCCTGCGACCGCGTCGTGAGCGATCGACCTACCAGCTCGTCCTCGACACGGCGGACGTCGAGGTGAGCTCGACCGAGTTCGGGCTCGCGGCGCTGTTCGTCGCGCGGCGGCGCTACGACTACACCAAGGACATCGCGATCAACCCGTACTTCACCGAGCGCTCGTACGGCTTCAACGTCGGGCCTCGCGTGCACTTCGGGCCGCGCAACGACCCGAACACGTACCGGCACAACGTCTTCCTGTTCTACAACTACGCCTGGCTCGATCGCGGCTTCACCGACGACTCGGAGCCGGAGCTGCGCACCAGCGGCAACGTCGGCGGGCTCGGGCTGCGCTACGACTATTCGAACGTCTACTACTACGACAATCCGACGGAGCAGCGGGAAGCCCGCCTGTTCGTCGACTGGCACGACGAGGCCCTCGGCGGCGACTACGGGTTCGTGCGCTTCGGGGCGCGGGTCGCGACGACGACGCCGCTGTTCACGCCCAACACGATCGGAGCCATCGAGCTGCTGATCGGCTTCGAGGAGGAGACCTCGAGCAAGGGCGTCCCGCTCCAGGAGCAGTTCAGCCTCGGCGGACGCCGGGCGCTGCGCGGCGTGTCGGTCAACGAGAAGCTCGCGCGCAACATCGGGCTCGCGCGCTTCGAGCTCCGTCAGGACGTCTACCCGGAGGTCGACCTCAACCTGCTCGACCTCGCCGTCTACCGCAGGCCGCAGCTCAAGCTCTTCGTCGACACCGGGCAGGTCGACGACTCGGCCGGGCGGGCGCTCAACCCGGCCCACTTCGCGATCTCGGCCGGGGCGGGCATCAACGTGCTCTACGACTTCCTCGGCTTCTTTCCGGGGCGCGCTTACATCGAGCTCGCGACCCGGCTCGACCGGGAGCAGACCGACTTCCAGGTCCTGTTCGGGACGCGCCAGGCGTTCTGACGGCTGGGCCTACGGCAGGCCCGCCCCCACCCTAGCTCGCCCGGCTGCCCGTCGCCGGCCGGAAACGACCGGCTCACCCGCGTTGACGTTCCACCCGGGGCCGCCGCCATCAGTCCGCCAAAAAATGCGTCAAACTGTGCGCCGTCAATTGCTGCGACACGGGGCATGTACTTTGCTGGCGAACCGGCTTGACTACAGCGCAACGCGCGCATACGGAGGATGATCGCGGAGCTGTGTTTTTTCTCCGTTGTCGGTGACGGTTCGCGAACGTCTATCTCAAGCGCAAAAGCAGCGTCCCGATCAGTCCTCCAAGAGTGTGCTGACGTACTTCCACCGGAACTTCCGCTAACCGCCCCTCGCGGGGCCGCATCCCCGTGGGGGAATGCGAAACAAGGAGAAGCACGATGTGTAGAGCAGTTCGCGGCACCATCCGACTGCTAGCGGTCTTGTGCGGCATAGGTCTGTTCGCCGCACCCGCGGCGCACGCGATCCAGGCGAGCGGGTCGATCATCCTGTCCCCCTCGCAACAGCTCGGCCTGTCGCCGGGTGATCAATTCGAGCTCACCGTCTCCATCGTGAACACCAGCTCGCACACGCCGCTCCCTCCTGGCCCCGATGCGCCCGCGACCCTGACCGGGCCGATCGCGATCGATCTGGCCTGCACGGATTGCGACTGCAGCTCGAAGCAGTCGGGCGCGATCACCTTCATTCCCGGGCCGGTCGATGGCTGCGTGTCGCACGTTCCCGGGGTGACGAGCTGCTCGTCGGGCGGCAGCACCGTGGTGCTGATCAACCTCGCACCGGGCGGCCTCTCGCTCCCGGCCGGCTCGGCTCCGGTCGAGATCGCCCGGATCCGCCTGCAGATGAACACCGACTCGGGCCCGCCACTCGGCATCCGGGCGGGCACCGGTGTGTGTGCGTTGACTGCATGCATCACGCCGCCTGATCAGGGCTGTGTCAGCTGCTCCGCCGAAGGCTGCACGTTCGTCACCCCGCAGCAGGGCAACCAGCCGTGCGACTGCCCGCACCAGTGCGCGAACAAGCTGCGCTTCATCGGCGACGCTGCCAAGCCGGACTTCTTCGAGTTCCACTCGATCATCCTGCCGAGCCCCGGCTTCGATCCGGTGAATCAGCCGTTCTCGGTGTCGCTGAGCAACGCGATCGTCGGGCAGATCTTCAGCTTCACCCTGCCTCCGGGCTCGCTGAAGAAGGGCGGCGACGCGTTCACCTACACGAACAACCAGGCCGCCAACACGGGTGGCGTCAAGATGGTGAAGCTCGCCGCGCGTGACGACCTCCCGGGCGCCTTCCGGCTCGACATCCAGGGCTACAGCCCGAACATCCAGCCGGATACGACGATCCCGATGGACATCCCCGACATGACCGTGGAGTTCTCGGTCGGCGGCCAGTCGTGGACCACGGGCGTCAAGACCTGGGACCGCAAGAACTTCGGCTGGCAGCTGAACGAGTTCGGCACCTGCAGGCCGTAAGCGCGCTACCGCCTTCCCGTGCGGGGAGGTGACGAAGAAGCGGCCGGAGAGCGATCTCCGGCCGCTTTTTTTGTTTGAACGCGCTCGCGCGCGGTGCCGCCGCTCGCGCCGGTCGAGGCGGCGACGCGAGCTCGTCGCCTCTCGCTCGCATCGCGCGTGGAGCTCGCGCCCTCACCATCGAATGGGAATCCGCACATTCTCCGCGAAGGGGGTTGTGCAAGCGCTGCGGCGCACGTTATCTCACCTCGCACACCCGGCCCGTTCCCAGCTCTTCGCGCTCTGCACCATCCCATGGCCGGGTGCTCGACGACGTGGGCCGTCCAGGCTCACCAGGGATCATGCGGGAGAGGGGAAGTCGTGGGCGACGTGCGCCCGGCGCCCGAGGCGCACGTCCGCGTCTGCTGCGTGAGGCGCGTTCGAACGCGACGCGGCGACATCTGTGTGTCGGACCGGTGCGTTTTTGGCGACCGAGGCCCGGCGCGCCCCGCGCGTCGGCGGCGATCATGCGCCGAGTGCCGCTGCGCGGCACCGCCGTGCACGCCGCGAAACTCGTAAGCCCGACGGACATCCCTCCGACTCGCAGCCTCATGTGCGGTGCGCGCTGCGCCTTCGAACGACACGTCGACTCATGAGGCAGATCCCTTCCGGACTCGATGGCACCTCGATTGCCATCCCGGGACGACAGAATTTCTTCTCGATGGTTTGGGGGGTGGGGCCCCCGGGGGGATCAAATGGGGAAGTGGGAGGTGCGGTGCGGATCGCACGGCTGGGTGCGGTCCTTGGTGCTCGCCGGCGTCGCGATGACCGCAATGCTGACGGCACAGCGGGCGATGGCCGCAAGCGGTGAGGAGCTGGCCTTGCTCGTGTTCGCCAACGAGGCGCGCGCACAGCAGAACATTCCGCCGCTGATGTGGAACAACCAGCTCGCCGCGGCGGCGCTCGCGCACAGCGAGGACCTCGCGGCACACGGCGGCAACTGCAACCTGCACAACTCGTGCAACGGCGAGTCGTGGTTCAAGCGCGTGCAGCGCTACTATCCCGGCTCGGTGACGCTCGGTGAGAACGTCGCCGTGTCGGTCAACGACGCGCGCATCCTGCACGACTCATGGATGAACAGCGCCTCGCATCGCTCGAACATCCTGAACGCCTCGTTCACCGAGTTCGGTGCGGGGATCGCGATGGGCCAGACCAACTTCGGCAAGCTCGCCTTCGCGACCGAGGACTTCGGGAGCCGCGGCGCGCTGCCGATCGGCGGTCACCCGACGCTGCCGGGCGGCGCCGTGCGTCCGATGATCGGCGGGAACGAGCCGCGCGATCTGATCGTCACGTACTACCACCACAACGGCGGCGCGCCGCGTGCGGTGCGCGCGCTCGTCGGCCCGTCGTGCGTCAACCTGTCGCTGCAGAACGGCAAGGCCGCCTACGGAACCTACGGCGCGACGCGCGCGTTCAGCGGCAGCGGCTGCGTGCCGGTGGTCTTCGAGGCGATCCGCTCGGACGGTGTGCGCGTGCGCTGGCCGGAGAACGAGGCGATCCTCGTCGGCGTCGGTGCGGGCGGCGCGTACTGCGCGGAGCGCACCACCGCGGTGCCGACGCAGGATTGCGGTGGCGGCGGCACGCCGCTTCCGACGCCGAATCCCGAGCCGACGCCCACGCCGGGTGACGCGCAGCTGAAGGCGCTTCGCGTCGTGCTCAAGCCGAACCCGAAGAAGGCGAACAAGGACGTCGTGCAGATCCAGGCGACGCTGCCCGACGTCGGCGACCTCGACCCGACGTCGGGGCCCGTGTCGCTGCGGCTCGACATCGGCCAGTCGGGTGACTGGACCGAGACGCTGCCGCAGCTCTGCAACGGGTCTGCGTGCCTCAAGTCGAACCCGAAGCGCACGACGTACCGCGCAAAGTACGCTCCGAACCAGACGCTCAACCTGACCCGTGCCGCGAACGGGACCTGGAAGCTGCGCTACGCGTCGCGCAACGAGTCACTCGCCCATCTCCAGTCTGGGACGGTGCGGTTCACGGTGACGCTCGGCGGCCGGACGTTCTCCGGCTCGGCTTCGGGTCAGCTGAAGCAGCAGGGTCTGGTCGCGAACTGACGTCCGCGGCCGGTACTTGACGCAACCGTGCGGGGGAGCGGGCTCGAGCTCGTTCCCCCGCTTTGCTTTGCGCGGCGGGCGTCTCGCCGCGGCGCTCCTTGGTTCGCTCGCCATGGCGCAAGCTGCGCGGCTGGATCGAGCCGCGCGGCAGCCAGCAAGCGCTGGACACCACCGCCGGCCCCGACGCCCGCCACGGGCAGTCGCACGGGGCGCGTGCGAAGTGTTACGGGAACCGCCGTGCCCGCGACCAAGACCCTTTCCGAACACGCATCGAAGCAGCTCCTCGCGGCGGCCGGGATTCCGGTCGCCGACGAGCGTCTCTGCGAGACCGCCGACGACGCCGTGCGCGCCGCGGTCGAGCTCGGCTTCCCCGTCGCCGTCAAGCTCTGCGGCGACACCATCGCGCACAAGACCGAGCGCGGCCTGGTGCGCCTGTCGCTCGCGGACGAGGACGCCGTACGCGCCGCGGCGAACGAGCTACTCGCGCTCGCGCGCCCCGAGGACGGCCGCGTGTCGCTGCTCGTCGCGCGCATGGTGCGCGGCAAGCGCGAGCTCATCGTCGGCTACACGACCGATCCGACCTTCGGTCCCTGCGTCATGCTCGGCATCGGCGGCATCTTTGCCGAGATGCTGAGCGACGTCGTCTTCCGCCTGGTGCCGGTGACGCGCGTCGACGCCGAGGAGATGCTCGACGAGCTGCAGCACCGCGAGTGGCTCGGCGCCTTTCGCGGCGAGCCGCCGGTCGATCGTGCGCGGCTCACCGACGTGCTCGTCGGTCTGAGCCGCATCGTCGAGCAGAACCCGACGATCCGCTCGATCGACGTGAACCCGCTCATCGTGAGCGACGGGCTGCCGATCGCGGTGGACGCGCTGGTCGAGGTGGAGGCGGCATGACGACCTCGACCGTCGATCGCTTCCGCGCGCTCTTCGAGCCACGCGGCATCATCGTCGCGGGCGCGTCGAGCCATCCCGGCAAGTTCGGCTTCGTCGCGGCGCACAACATCCTCGCGCACGGCTACGCGGGGCCGGTGTTCCTCACCAACCGCGATGGCGGGACGATCCTCGACCGCACGGCGTACCGCTCGGTCGACGAGATCCCAGACGGCGCCGCCGAGCTGGTGTTCGTCTGCACGCCGCCCGCGACCATCCCCGACCTGCTGCGCGCGTGCGCGCGCAAGGGCGTCAAGGCGGCGTTCGTCAGCTCGGCCGGCTTCGGCGAGGCGGGCGAGGAGGGCAAGCGCGCCGAGCGCGAGCTCGCCACGCTGTGCGACGAGCTCGGGATCCTGCTCGCGGGTCCGAACGGGCAAGGGATCATCTCGACCCCGGTCTCGCTGTGCGCGCAGATCATCGCGCCCTACCCACCCGCCGGCCGCATCGCCGTCGCGAGCCAGTCGGGCGGCTTCGTGCAGGCGTTCCTGAACTACGCGCGCTCGACCGGCGTCGGCGTGAGCCGCGCGGTGTCGGCCGGCAACTCGGCTGCGACCACCGTCGCCGACTACCTCGAGTACTTCGCGGACGACCCGGCGACCGCCGTGAGCCTGATCTACGTCGAGGGCCTCGCCGACGGTCGCAGGTTCTTCGAGCAGGCGCGTGCCGCCGCCGCGAAGAAGCCGATCGTCGTGCTGAAGGGCGGCGTCACCGCCGGCGGGCAGCGCGCGGCGGCGTCGCACACCGGCGCGCTCGCGAGCGACGACAAGGTGTTCGAGGGCATGTGCCGCCAGGCCGGGCTCAGCCGCGCGCACACCGTCGAGGAGGCCTTCGAGATCGCGGCGAGCTTCGCGGTGCACCCGCTGCCGCCCGGGCCGCGCGTCTTCGTCCTGACCACGGCGGGCGGCTGGGGCGTCATCACCGCGGACCGCATCTCGCAGTCGCGCGACCTCGAGCTGCTGCCGCTGCCGGCGGACCTGAAGGCCGCGTTCGACGAGCGCCTGCCGCCGCGCTGGAGCCGCAACAACCCCGCCGACCTCGCGGGCAGCGAGACGCGCGACACCGTCGTCGAGTGCCTCGAGCTGGCGGTGAGCCACCCCGAGGTCGACGCCGTCGTGCTGCTCGGCGTCGGCATCCAGTCGAACCTCGCCGACCTCGAGCGGCGCGGACCGTTCTACCCGGGGCACGGGCTCGAGCGCATCGTCGAGTACCACGAGCGTCAAGACACGCGTTACGCGACCGCCGCGGTCGAGCTCTCGCGTCGCTACGACAAGCCGATCCTGGTCGCGACCGAGCTCGCCGACGCGCAGCCGACGAATCCCGGCGTCGTCAAGCTCAAAGAGCTTGGCGCGCTCGCGTACCCGTCGTCACACCAGGCGGTGACGGCGCTCGAGCACCTCTACCGCTACCGCCGCTACCGCGAGCGACGAGGTCTTTGAGGAACGCTACGCGACCCGCACGCCGGTGAGGGTGTGCGCGGTCGCGTCCTCGACCTTCACCCGCACGAGGTCGCCCGGGGACGCGCCTGCCGCCGGAAACACCGTCGTCTTGAAGTTGCGCGTCTTGCCGACGGCGTAGCCGGGCGGGCGCTTCGCGGGTCCCTCGACCAGCACCTCGACCTCGCGCCCGATCCAATCGCGGTTCACCTCGAGCGAGATCTCCTCCTGGCGGTCGATCAGGCGTGACAGCCGGCGCTGCTTCTCGTCCTCGCTCACCGTCTCGCCGAGGCGCCAGGCGCGCGTGCCCTCGCGCGCCGAGTACTTGAACAGGTAGGCGAAGTCGTAGCGCGCCTCCTCGAGGAAGGCCGCGGTCGCCTCGAAGTCGGCTTCCTCCTCGCCGGGGAAGCCGACGATGATGTCGGTGGAGACCGCGATGCCGGGCACGCGCTCGCGGATGCGCGCGAGCAGCGCCCGGTACTCGTCGATCCCGTAGCCGCGCTGCATGCGCTCGAGCACGCGGTCCGACGCCGACTGCAGCGGCAGGTGCAGGTACGGCATCACCTTCGGCTCCTCGGCCATCGCGTCGATCATCGCCTCGCTGACGTCCGACGGATGCGGCGAGGTGAAGCGGATGCGCTCGAGGCCCTCGACGCGCGCCGCGCGCCGCAGCAGGGCCGCGAAGTCGGTGTCCCCGTCGCGGTACGCGTTCACCGTCTGGCCCAGGAAGACGACCTCTCGCTTGCCGAGCGCGACCGCCGCCTCGACCTGCGCGATCACGGCGTCGGCCGGCAAGCTGCGCTCGCGGCCGCGCGTGTACGGCACGACGCAGAAGGTGCAGAACTTGTCGCAGCCGCGCATGACGCTGAGCCAGGCACGCGGACCGGGCGCGAGATCCGGGGTGAGATCGGCGTAGGTCTCGCCGCGGTCGAGCCGGACCTCGACCTGCGGGTCGGTCGCGTCGCGCAGCAGCTCCGGCAGCGAGCGGTAGCCGTCCGGTCCGACGACCAGGTCGAGGTAGGGCGCGCGATCCAGCAGACGCTCGCGCTGGTGCGAGGCGACGCAGCCGAGCAGCCCGAGCTGCACCGAGGGCCGCGCGGTCTTGAAGCGCAGAAGCTCCGAGAGCCGTCCGAGCACGCGCTCTTCCGCGTGCTCGCGGATCGCGCAGGTGTTGAGCAGCAGCACGTCCGCCGAGGCGGGGTCGTCGGTCCGCTCGTAGCCGTGTCGGCGCAGGATGCCGCTCACCAGCTCCGAGTCGGCGAGGTTCATCTGGCAGCCGTACGTCTCGAGAAAGACGCGGCGCGCCCGCCCTGCGGCGGTCGCCGCAGGCGTCGCGGCCGACTCTCCGGTCCGCATCGTGCGCTCGCTGACGCCGTGCTCCACCCGCTTCCTATAACGACGCGCGAATGCGGCTCGCAACGCGCGTCGGCCCAAAGGCGGTCGTCTTGTCTGAGCCGTCAGGGCAGGGGTACAGATGAAGCTCCGATGACGCCGGGTAAGCAGTTCGAACAGCTCGAGGCGACGATGCTCCTCTGCCCGCAGTGCCGCGTCGCGCAGCCGGTGCGCAAGCGGCTCCTGCTCTGCCTGCCGCAGGGCGACAAGTACGAGTTCGTGTGCGTGCGCTGCGGCAGCTCGTGCGGCGACAAGATCGAGGAGCCTCCCCGGCAGGTGCGCTCGGTGCTGGTGTGAGCCCGCGCATCGTCTCCCTGCTGCCGAGCGCGACCGAGATCGTGTGCGCGCTCGGGCTGCGGGACCAGCTCGTCGGCGTGTCGCACGAGTGCGACTTTCCGCCGGACGTCGTCGGGCTGCCGGTGGTCACGGCGCCGAAGCTCGACGCGAGCCGCGACAGCGGGACGATCGACGCCGAGGTCCGCCGCCTGGTCGCCTCCGGGCTCGGCGTCTACACGATCGACGTCGAGCGGCTGGCGGAGCTCGCCCCCGACCTCATCGTGACGCAGGATCAGTGCGACGTCTGCGCGGTGTCGTACGGGGACGTCGTCGCCGCCACGCGCTCGGTGCTCGGCGGGCGCACCGAGATCGTGTCGCTGCGCCCGAGCCGGCTCGAGGACGTGTGGCGCGACGTCCAGACGGTCGCCGCGGCGGCCGGCGTCGAGGATCGCGGACGCGAGGTCGCGGCACGCCTGCGCAGTGCAATCGCCGAGCTGCAGGAGCGCACCGCCGGACTGCCCCGCCCTCGCCTCGCCTGCATCGAGTGGCTCGACCCGCTCATGGCGGCCGGCAACTGGCTCCCCGACCTCGCCGACGCGGCCGGCGCGTCCTACGCCCTCGCGCAGCCGGGCGCGCACAGCGCGCGCCTCGAATGGCAGTCGCTCGTCGACGCGCAGCCCGACGTGATCTGCGCCATGCCGTGCGGCTTCACGCTCGCGCGCACCATCACCGAGCTCGAGACGAAGCTCACCGAGGAGCGCTGGCGCAAGCTGCCGGCCGTGCGCGCGGGACGCGTGTATGCCGTCGACGGCAGCGCGTACTTCAACCGACCCGGACCGCGGCTCGTCGAGTCCGCGCACATCCTGGCGAGCATCTGCCATCCCGACGAGCTCGGCGACCTCATGCCGAGCGGCGCCGTCGTGCAGCTCGACGCCCGCGCGGGCGGCGACGAAACCCTTCCCCTCTGAGCCATGGCGCACGAGCACCACCACCGACACACGCCCAGCGAAGCCGGACCCGTCGAGCAGCACCGCGCCAAGGGACGCGCGACGCGCTGCATGGTGATCACCGTCAGCGACACGCGCGATCTGGCGAGCGACAAGAGCGGTCAGCGCGCCGTCGAGCTCTTGACGGAAGCGGGGCACGTCGTCAGCGAGCGCGAGATCGTCGCCGACGACCGCGCGAGCATCGTCGCGCTCGTGCGCGCCGGCATCGCGAACCGCGACATCGACGCCATCATCCTGACCGGCGGCACCGGCATCGGCCCGCGCGACGTCACGTACGAGGCCGTGCACGAGGTGCTCGAGAAGCCGCTCGACGGCTTCGGCGAGCTCTTCCGCAGCCTGTCCTACGCCGAGATCGGCGCCGCGGCGATGCTGTCGCGCGCGATCGGTGGCGTCGTCGGGCAGACCGCGGTGTTCGCGCTGCCCGGCTCGACGAAGGCCGTCGAGCTCGGGATCCGCAAGCTGATCGGTCCGGAGCTCGGCCACATCGTCGGTCTGCTCGCACCATGACCATCAAGATCAAAGTATTTGCTTCGCTGCGCGAGCGTCTCGGTCGCTCCGAGCTGGTGCGCGAGGTGGCGGAAGGCGCCACCGCGGGCGACGTGCTGGCGACCCTGCGCAGCGAGTACCCGGCGCTCACCGGCACGGGCCGGCTCGCGATCGCCGTCAATGCAGAATACGTCGACCCAGGTCACGCGCTTGCCGACGGCGACGAGCTCGCGCTGATCCCGCCGGTGAGCGGTGGTTGCCGGGTGTCCGCGCGCCCAGAATAATCAGCGAGATGCTGCGCCTCACCGCCGAGCCGATCGTCATCGACGAGCTGCTCGCCGCCGTCGCCGACCCCAAGGCCGGCGCGGTGGTGCTGTTCATCGGGATGACGCGCGACAACAACGAGGGCCGCCAGGTCGAGCGTCTCGAGTACGAGGCCTACGCCGGCATGGCCGAGCGCGAGCTCGAGAAGATCGCGGCGACGGCCCGCGAGCGTTGGCCGATCGCCAAGATCGCGGTCGTCCACCGCACCGGCGTCGTGCCGATCGGCATGGCGAGCGTCGCGATCGCGGTGTCCTCCGCGCACCGCGGCGACGCCTTCGCAGCCGCCCGCTACACGATCGACCGCCTGAAGGAGGTCGTGCCGATCTGGAAGAAGGAGTTCTTCGAGGGCGGCGCGGTGTGGATCGGCGACCAGGCGGGCCGCGACGGCGTCTGGCAGAACGCGGACGAGATGCAAGCGGGGCCTGCGCCCCAGCCGGGGAGCGGAGCGCCGCGCGTCGGTTGAGCGTGCGACCCGTCGATCTCGACAACCTCGAGTTCGCGCGGCTGCTCGAGGCAGTCGCGGCCTACGCCGCCTCGGAGTCCGGACGCGAGGCCTGCCTCGCGCTCCGGCCGGCGACCGAGCCGCACGTCGTCCGCGACGAGCTCGCGCGCGTCGAGCAGATGCGCGCGATCACCGACGAGGAGGCCGCACCGCTCGGCGCCTTCCCCGACATCCGACCACACCTCGCGGTCTCGGCGACGCCGGGCGCACGCCTCTCGGGACGCGAGCTCAAGGAGGTCGCGGCGACGCTGTCGACCGTGCGCCAGATGCGCGGCTTCATCCGCGCGCGCGCCGCCGGCCATCCGCTGCTGCTGCGGTACCTCGGCTCGCTGCACCCGCTGCCCGAGCTCGACAAGCTGCTCGCGAGCGCGCTCGACGAGGAAGGCGAGCTGCGCGACAACGCGAGCCCGACCCTGCGCGCGCTGCGCCGCGAGCTGCGGGAGCTGCGCGCCGACATCGAGCGGCGCTTGTCGCGTCTGCTGCGCCAGGGACAGGGCTCGAGCGCGATCGCCGAGGACTACGTCACGGTACGCAACGGACGCTTCGTCGTGCCGGTGCGCGCGCAGGCGGCGTCGGAGCTGCCGGGCATCGTGCAGGACCGCTCGGCATCGGGCGAGACGCTGTTCGTCGAGCCGCTGTTCGCGGTCGAGGCGAACAACCGCCTGCTGATCGCGGCGCGCGAGGAGGCGGAGGAAGAGGCGCGCATCCTCGCGGAGATCACCGCGGCCGTCGGCGCCGAACGCGAGGCGCTCGGTGAAGCCTTCGCGGCGCTGACCGAGCTCGACACGCTGCTCGCCCGCGTCGCGTTCGCGCGACGTCATCGCGCCGTGTGCCCCGCCGTCGGCGAGGAGTCGGTCCGGCTCGGGCAGGCGCGTCACCCCCTCCTCGAGCTCACCGGACGCGCCGTGACGCCGATCGACGTCGTCCTCGATGCCGACACGCGCTTGCTGGTGATCAGCGGTCCCAACACCGGCGGCAAGAGCGTCGCGCTGAAGACGCTCGGGCTCGCGGTGCTGATGGCGCAATCCGGGATCCCGATCCTCGCCGATCGCGACACGCAGCTGCCGGTGTTCGACGCGGTGTACACCGACATCGGCGACCCGCAGAACGTCGCCGGCGACCTGTCGACGTTCTCGGGCCACGTCCGCAACGTCGTCGACGTCCTGCGCGGCGCCGGCGAGCGCTCGCTGGTTTTGCTCGACGAGCCCGGCACGGGAACCGATCCCGAGGACGGCGCCGCGCTCGCGCGCGTCCTGCTCGACGAGCTGCTGCGGCGTCGCTGTCGGGTGCTCGCGACGACGCACTTCCAGAGCGTCAAGGCGTTCGCGCTCGCACGCCCCGGCGCCGAGGTGGCCGCGGTCGACTTCGACCCGGAGACCTTCGCGCCGCGCTACCGGCTGATCTACCGCAGCATCGCGCCGAGCCTCGGGCTGCAGATGGCGCGTCGCCTCGGCTTCCCCGAGCAGCTGCTCGACGCCGCCGAGCGCGAGCGCGAGCACCTCGGCGCCGACCTCGTCGCCGCGGCGAGCGCCCTCGAAGCCGAGCGTCGACGCTACGACGAGGAGGCAAGGGCGGCCGCGGCCGAGCGCGAGCGCCTCGCCGCCGCGCGCGCCGAGCAGGAGGCGCTGCTCGAGGAGCTGCGCGACAAGCGCCGCCGTCGCTGGGCGGACGAGCTCGAGGCGGCGCGCCGCTTCGCCGAAGAGCTCCGTCGCGAGGGACAGCGCATGCTCGACGAGGCGCGCCGCCGTCCGCAGGAGCTCGGCCGTCGGCTGCGCGAGCTCGGCAACGAGCAGCGCGCGCGCATCAGCGAGCAGGTGCGCGCGCTCGCGTCGGCGCCGAGCGCGGCGGAGGGGCAGGAGCCGGGCAGCGCCCCGCCGCGGGTCGGCGACGAGGTGCAGGTCGTCGGCAGCGGTCTGCGCGGTCGCGTCGAGTCGATCTCCGGCGAGCGCGCCCGCATCGTCCGCGGCGGGGTGCGCTTCGACGTGCCGCTCGCTCAGCTACGCCGCATTCCCGGGTCGGCTGGGTCGCCGGCCCGCGCGTCGTCCGGCTCCGGTGCGCGACGCGCGCCCGCGCCGACTCCGCAGGTGCAGGTCGAGGTCGAGCCCGACGAGCCGCGGTCGCAGCCGATCGCGATGCGCGAGATCAACCTGGTCGGCGAGCGCGTGCAGAGCGCACTGCACCAGCTCGAGTCCTTCCTCGACCAGGCGGTGCTCGAGGATCAGACCAGCGTGCGCATCATCCACGGCATGGGCACGGGCGCGCTGCGCGACGCGATCCGGGAGTACCTCGCGAGCTCGCCGTACGTCAGCCGCTTCGAGCAGGCGGACCGGCGCACGGGCGGCGGCGGCGCGACGATCGCCTTCCTGCGCTGAACGACGACGCAGGCTGATCGCCGACGCGAGCACCCTGAGGCGCGTCCGCGGCTTGACGAGACGCGTCCCGAGTGGGTCAGAGCGGCGCGGCTCAGCGCGCCGCGATCGCCTCGCCGATTTCGTCGACGGGCAGGCGGACGAGCGCCCGGCTGCGCAGCCCGCGGTTGTCGACCAGCGCGACGTCGAGAACGGTCGCCTCGGGCGGCAGGTCGCGCAGCGCGAACGACACCGAGCCGCGGCGATGGCCGAACGTGCCGAGGGCGACGTCGACCACCGTCGGCGCGACGCCGCGGCTCGCGTCGGTCCGGACCTCGAGCGCCGTCAGGTCGCCGTCGTAGTCCGCGTAGTCGAGCACCACCTCGGTGCGTCCGGTGGCGTCGACGTGCACGCTCGCGTCGAGCAGCCGCGGCCGACCCGTCAGCAGCGCGGGGTCGCTCGGCACCGGCAGACCGTCCGCGACGTACGGCAGCCAGGTCTGCATGCGCGCGCGGTGCCCGGTCGCGTTCGCGAAGAACGGACCGAAGCCACGGCGGATCCGCTCGAGCTTCGCGATCTGCGCCGGGTCGGGCTTCGTTCCGGCCGGGACGACCAGCACCATCGCCATGCGGAAGTGGCGGCGCGCGCGCGTCGAGTCGGGGTCGCGCACGCCGGCGCGCTCGATGACGTCCTCGACCGTGACCTCGCGGCGCGTGCCCTTGAAGGTCACGCCCTCCTCGGGGTGCGAGTTCGCGTCGAGCCAGGCGCCGCCGCGGCTGCGCTCGGGGACGAAGTCGTGCGCGTTCTCGACGACGAACGAGCCGCCGACGTCCTCCGGCGCCGCGAGCCCCATGAGGTAGAGGTCGAGCGGGCCGTAGGCGCGCATCGCGGCGATGCTGGTGAACGAGCCGTCCTCGTTCTCCTGCAGCTCGTTGCCGCCGAGGAAGGACGCGCCGCTCGCGAAGGTGTAGCTCCAGTGCCCGTCGTCGCCCGCGAGATCGGCGTCGATCGCACCCGCGTAGGCGAGCCAGCGATGCCCGACCTCGTGCGCGAGGACGGCGAGCGTCGACGGCGCGTACGCGTAGCTCGGCACGAGCGGTGGGCGCAGCGGGTCGTCGTCCCAGAAGGCGAGGTCGTTCATCACGACGACGTGCTCGAGCACGTCGCTGCCGAAGAGCGCGCTGTGGTCGAAGATCGGCATGCCGATGCCGCGCTCGGCGTTCTGCACGGTCGTGCTCCAGACCGGGGTCGGTCCGTCGACCGGCTGCGTGGTGAAGACGGTCAGGAACTGGAAGCGGTCGGGGATCCGCTCGTAGACGCGACGCGCGAGCGCGATCTCGTTGAGCGTCGGCAGGTCGCGGTACCAGGCGAGCGCTGCCTGGCGCGGCGCGACGAGCGGCGTGGCGGCGAAGTCGACGATGCGCACCGACTGGCGCTCGACGCCGGGCGAGACGCCGACCACGCCCCAGCGCGTCGCGAGCGCGCCGTAATCGATGGCGATGCCACCGTGCGGCGTCAGCGTGATGCGGAAGGTGTTGTCCCCGATCGCCGGACGCACCGACGGCACGCGGTACCAGGTCACGGTCAGCGCGTCGTCGCGCTGGGCGACGAAGACCCCGCTCTCGCCATCGGTGGCGGCCGTCTGCAGCTCGTTCCACAGCGCTGCGACCACGGGCGGCCCGCCGAGCAGCCCGGGCAGCAGACGGCCGCTGGCGGTCGCTTCGGGTGAGGTGGTCAGCGGCTCGCCGAAGCTGATCGCGCCCTGGGCGTGAACGAAGACCTCCGTGTGCAGCTCGCCGAAAAAGGCGAACGGCGTTTTGAGCGGTACGCGGGCAACCGCGGCAGACTCGGCGAAGTCGATGCGGACGCCGTCGTTGGCGATCGGACGCGCCGGGCTGAGCAGCGTCGCGTAACCACCGTTCGCGAGCGGCGCGAACGACAGCCGACGCCCTGCGAGCGGCAGCGGGTCGGGCGGCGTCAGGATCCGGCCGTCGTCCTCGACGACCAGGATGTGCGCCGGCTGGCCTGCTCGCCCCTGGGCGGCCGCGAGCCCCACGAAGGGCGGCAGCACGAGAAACGTCGCCACCAGAGCCAGCGAACGGCGCATTATCCGTGGAGACAGCCGCACTCGATCTTCCTCGACCCCCGGACCGACTACCTGGCTTGCGGTTCAACCGCCCGCGCGCGCCGAGGTAGCGCCCCTCACCTCACGAGAAGATCCGACCGAGCCGGTTCTGCAGATGTCGAGGCTGGGAGGCAAAACTCGCGTTCGCGGGGAAGGTTACGTCGCCGCCGCCGCTTCTTTCAAGCCACGTCCGCACGCGTAGAGCTCGGAGGATCCCTTGCGGGTCGTACCGAGCTTGCGGGTCTTTACCGTCGCGAACGCGGCGCGCAGGTCGGCGACGAGCCCCTGGTACTCGGCGTCCATGAACAGCTTCACGAGCAAGGCGCCGCCGGGCGCGAGCCAGGCGCGGGCGAGCTCGATCGCCCGCCGCACGAGATCCGCGTGCCGGGCGGCGTCCGTCGTGGCGATCCCGCTGAGCTTGGGGGCGAGGTCGGAGAGCACGAGGTCGGCGGGGCCGCCGAGGGCGTCGCGCACGCGCTCGACGATCGCGTCGTCGTAGACGTCGCCGACCAGCGCGACGACGTTCGGCCGCGGCACCGCGTCGGTCTCGGCGACGTCGACGCCGACCACGCGACCGCTCGCGCCGACGCGGTCGGCGCAGATCTGCAGCCAGCCGCCGGGCCAGCAGCCGAGGTCGACGACGCGCATGCCCGGCCTGAAGAGCTTGAAGGCCGCGTCGAGCTCGTCGAGCTTGTACGCGGCGCGCGAGCGCAGCCCTTCGCGCTTCGCGCGTCGGTAGACGGCGTCCTTTCGCTCGTACGCGGGCACGGTCGAGGTTAGCGCGCGCGTGCGGCGGCGCGCCACTTCCCTTTCGATCGCGGTCCGCTAGGTTCAACGCCTCGCCGCGATGGACCTCACGACCCTCAATCCGCAGCAACGCGAAGCCGTCCTGCACGAAGGCGGACCGTTGCTCGTGCTGGCCGGCGCCGGCAGCGGCAAGACGCGCGTCCTCACGCATCGGGTCGCGTACTTGATCGCCGAGCGCGGGGTCGCGCCGGAGCAGATTCTCGCCGTCACCTTCACCAACAAGGCCGCGCGCGAGATGCGCGAGCGTCTCGAGAAGCTCGTCGGCGACGACGTTCGTGGCTTGACGGTCGGCACCTTTCACGCCGTCTGCGCGCGCTGGCTGCGTCGCGAGGCGCCGAAGCTCGGGCTGCCCTCGGGCTTCGCGATCTACGACGAGGCGGATCAGCTCGCGCTCTGTCGCCGGGCGCTCGCCGAGGCGGAGATCAGCGAGCACGTGCTGACGCCGGCCGCGCTGCGCAGCTACATCGAGCGACGGCGCAACGCGGGCGAGCCGCTCGACCGTCAAGACGGGTTCGAGGGACCGCAGCGGACCGAGGCGCTGCTGCGCGCCGCGATGCGCTACGAGGCGCTCCTCGCACGCGCGGGCGCGCTCGACTTCGGCTCGCTGATCACGGCGATGGTGCGTCTCCTCACCGAGAACGAGGCGGCACGCAAGGCGTACCGCGCGCGCTACCAGCACGTGCTGGTCGACGAGTACCAGGACATCAATCCGGCGCAGTACCTGCTGATCCGCCACATCGCCCGCGCGCGCAACCTGGCCGTGGTCGGCGACGACGACCAGTCGATCTACGGCTTCCGCGGCGCGACGGTGCGCGCGATCCTCGACTTCGAGCGCGACTACCCGGATGCGCACGTCGTCCGGCTCGAGCAGAACTACCGCTCGACGGGCAACATCCTCGCCGCCGCGAGCGCGGTCATCCGGCGCAACTCCGACCGCCACGGCAAGACGCTGTGGACCGACAACGGGCCCGGTGAGAAGGTGGTCGTCGCGACGTTGCCGGACGATCGCGCCGAGGCGCGCTGGGTCGCCGCCGACATCGAGCGCGCGCTCGCCTCGGGACGCGATCCTGCGGACATCGCGGTGTTCTACCGCACCAACGCGCAGTCGCGGGTCGTCGAGGAGGAGCTGCTGCTGCGCGGGCTGCGCTACATCCTGATCGGCGGCACGCGCTTCTACGATCGCAAGGAGGTCAAGGACGTCCTCGCGTACCTGCGCTTGCTCGTGAACCCGGCCGACGACGTGAGCCTCGCGCGCGTGATCAACGTGCCGACGCGCGGCATCGGCGCTGCGACCCTCGCGGTGCTCGTCGACACCGCGCAGCGACGCGGCGTCTCGCTCGCCCATGTGCTTGACGGGCTCGCCAACGACGAGCAGGTGCCGCTCGCGACCGCGAGCCGCGGACGGGTCGTCGAGTTCTGGGCGATGATCGGGCGGCTGCGCGCCGCGCTCGACGACCTGTCGATGGCGGAGGTCATCGACATGGTGCTGCACGAGACCGGCCTTCTCGCCCGGCTGCGCAACGAGGGCACGCAGGAGGCGCAGGCGCGCGCGGACAACCTCGAGGAGATGGTCGCCGCGGCGCGCGAGCTCGACGCGATGGAGAACGCACCGCGCGGTGCAACCGCGGTCGAGGCGTTCCTCGAGCGCGCCGCGCTGGTATCCGACCTCGACGAGGCCGACGGACGCCGCGGCGCGCTCAGCCTCATGACGCTGCACAACTCGAAGGGGCTCGAGTTCCCGCTCGTCTACCTGATCGGCATGGAGGAGGGCGTCTTCCCGCACTCGCGCGCGCTCGACGAGGGCGGCCTCGAGGAGGAGCGACGCCTCTGCTACGTCGGCATGACGCGCGCCCGCGAGCAGCTCGTCCTCACGCGGGCGCGGCACCGCGTGCTGTTCGGCTCGAGCCAGCAGAATCCGCCGTCGCGCTTCCTGCGCGAGATCCCGGCCGAGCTGGTGCGCGTCGTGGGGACCCCGATCGAGGAGCGGCGCGAGCACGAGCAGACGTGGTTCGAGCCGAGCGAAGATTGGACGGCGTCACCTCGCCGCGTCCCCGGCCGCAGCGTCAAGCTCAACAGCGAGCCGGAGATCGACTACAGCGTCAGTCAGGAGCCCGACGCGGGGGCGACGTTGCGCATCGGGACGCGGGTGCGACACCCGCAGTTCGGGGAGGGAGTGGTTCGTCGCAGCGAGGGCACGGGGATGGGCGTCAAGCTCACCGTGCAGTTCGAGCGGGCGGGGATCAAGAAGCTGATCGCGCGCTACGCGCCGCTCGAGGTGGTGTCTTGACGAGCGTAGTCGGCTCGTCGCGTGCGCTCAGGGCGAACCTTCCTGCTGCATCACCGTGTACGGGCTCTCGAACGTCACGCCCGTCGACAGACCCTCTTCGTAGGTCTCGTAGTCGAAGCCACCCTGCGGCGTGTAGGAGAAGATGGGAGCGGTGTCGTCCTGGGAGACGAGGCGGAAGAGGGGGCGCGTCACCAGCCATTCCGCGAGAAACCCGGCGGGAGCGACCAGGTACGCGAGGACGCGCAGCGGATGTGCTTGACCGTCGTCGTACTGGCCCTGAGCACGGGCCGGCGCGGCGACACACGCCAGGAGAGCAAGCGCGGTCCCCGTCGCGATCAGTCGTCGACGAAGTTTCATAGATCCCCCTTGATAGGATACATCGCATATCAGGGCCCGGAGCTTAAGGCCAACAGGAGCGTGACGTGAGTTCGCTACACAAGCCGAAGAACGCTGCGGCGACCGAGCAGGACGACGCGGCGTCGCCGCAGGCCGCCGTCCCACAGCGCCGGAAGCCCCCGTACTCGCGGGTGACGTCTCCGAGCAGTTGGCGTCGGCTCGCGCTGGTGACGTGGAGCCCGCCGGACAACCCGACGGTCTACGGCACCATCGAGATCGACATGACGGAGTCCCTGGCGCTGATCCAGCGCATGCGCGAGACCGAGGGGATCCACGTCACGGTCACGCACCTCGTGACGAAGGCGCTGGCCCTCGGGCTGCGGGACTACCCCGACGGCAACGGGTTGATCATCGGCAAGCGGCTCTACAAGCGCGACGAGGTCGACATCTTCTGCCAGGTCTCGAGCGAGGACGGCCGCGACCTCTCCGGCGTCAAGCTGTGCAGCGTCGACCGCATGTCGCTGCGGGACATCGCGCAGCAGCTCAACGCGCGCGTGGCGCAGGTGCGGGCGCGCAAGGACCGCGAGGTCGAGAAGACCAAGGCGTCGCTGTCGCGCATCCCGGACTGGCTGCTCGGCCCGGCGATGCGGACGATCGGCTATTTGACCTACGACCTGGGTCTCGACCTGAGCCGCTTCGGCGTCGCCTACGACCAGTTCGGCAGCGCGATGGTGACGAGCATCGGCCTGATCGACGCGGGGCTCGGCATGGCGCTGGCACCGCTCGTGCCGTTCAGCCGCGTGCCGATCGTCGTGCTGGTCAACAACATCCAGCGGCGGCCCGCGGTGGTGGGCGATCAGATCATGATCCGACCGATCCTGACGCTCGGCTGCACGTTCGACCACCGGTTCATCGACGGCGTCACGGCCGCGCGCATCGCGGCGTCGTTGCGGCGGGCGCTGACGCATCCGTACGAGCGGCTGGCTTGATCGATCGCGCCGGCGCCGCCGCGGCGTCGGTCCGGATTCTCCCGCCCGGCATCCGGGGTGGGTCTCGCGGTCGAAGAGGTTCGACGTTCGACGTCGAACCTCGCACCGCGAGCCTGCTGCACCCGGCGGGGCGGGGCGTCCACGTCGCCGTGCCGAGCGGACCGCGGCTCACCCTATGACGACGTACGAATCGACGAACTCCCCGAGCCTCCTGCGCCTCGCCGCGTGCTGGGCGGTGCACTTCTACACCGCCTCGGGCGCCCTGACCGCGTTCGCGTCGCTGCACGCGATCTTCCACGACGATCTACGCGCGGCGTTTCTCTGGCTCTACGTCGCGGTGGTGATCGACTCGACCGACGGCATGCTCGCCCGTCTCGCGGGCGTCAAGCGCTACCTGCCCTACTTCGACGGCGCGAAGCTCGACGACATCGTCGACTACCTGACCTTCGTCGTCGTTCCGATCGTCCTCATGGTGCAGATCGGAACTCTGGCCTCGACGCTGGGGCTGTTCGCCGCGTGCGCGGCGTTGCTCGCGTCGGCCTACCGCTTCTGCCACGCCGACGCGAAGACGCCCGACCACTACTTCACGGGCTTTCCGTCGTACTGGAACATCGTCGCGCTCTACCTGTGGGTGTTCGACGCGCCGCCGGAGGTGTCGGCGTGGATCGTCGTCGTGCTCGCCGTGCTGGTGTTCGTGCCGCTGCGCTTCATCTACCCGTCGCGGATGACGGTGCTGCGCAAGCCGACGATCGTGCTCGGCGTGGTGTGGGCCGTGATGGTGGCGGTGGTGCTGCTTCGCGTGCCGACGCGCTCGGCCTGGCTCGCCGCGCTGTCGATGTTCTACCCGGCCTACTACACGCTGCTGTCGTTCTACCTGCAGTGGCGCGGGCGCTGAGCGCGCACGGTCAGGAGATCAGCCACTCGATCAGCTTGCGCAGATCCTTGTCGGCGAGGGCCGGCGGACCCGTCTCGTTGTCGTGCAGCTTACGGTGCCAGCCGTCCTCGCGCAGCGTGACGTCGAACCAGTCGGCGCCGGTAGGATCGCTCGCGTCGTACTGGATCACCGACGCCGAGGCGAGGCCGCCGATCGGCACCGGACGTCCGCCGACGCTCTGCAGCGGATTGACCACCACCTCGAGGCGACGGTCGAGGAACTTGAGCACGAGGCGCGCGCCGTCGGGCACCTCGATGCCGCCCAGGTTCTTCGCGCTGATCGAGCGCTGCGTGGTGATCAACGTGCTCGACGCTTCCTTGTTGATCGCCTGCGACAGCGACTCCATGCGCTGAAACAGGTCCTTGACCTGCTTCGCGCGCAGCGCGAACAGCTCCTTCTCGCGATTACCGCGGCGCGGCGCGCGAGGTTGTGCCTCCACCTTCTGGAGGGCTTTGTCGGCCATCGACCGGACCCAGTCGCGCATGGAGTGCCCCGACCCCACCTCCGGTCCCTCCGCGCGCTGGCGTGCCTCACGGGGCGGGCTCACGCCGGCCGACATTCTCACTGGATCTTCAGTCTGTCAACGAGCGTCGTCTTGAGTTGTTCGACCAGACTGACCGGGGCGAGCGGGTCCGACTCGCCCATGAAGCCCTGCACCAGGATGCCGTTCAGGGTGCTGAGGATCAGCGCCGCGTGCAGCGCCGGATTGACCTCCTTGACCAGCGTCCCACGCTCCTGGCCGCGCGCGATGACGTCACCGAGCAGCTGCTGATAGAGCCGATAAAGATCGAGGATCTTGTCGAAAAGCGTGTCGGGACGCTTCTCTTCGCGCAGGAAGAGGCTCAGGAAGAAGCGCACCGAGAAGACGTTTTCGGTGACGAACTCGTAGTAGAGGTCGATCAGCCGCTTGAGCTGCTCGGGCTCGCTCATGCCTTCGAGATCGTCGATGTCGAGCGAGTACGGCTCGATGGTGCGCGACAGGACCGCCTTGAACAGGTTCTCCTTGGTCTCGAAGTGCCAGAAGATCAGCGCCTTGCTGACGCTCGCCGCGCGCGCGACGTGCGACAGCGACGTGCTGTCGTAGCCGTGGGTGGCGAACAGCCGCGTCGCGGTCTCGAGGATCTTCGTGCGCGCGTCCATCGGCGAGCCCGAAACGTCAGGTAATCCAGCCGGTTGACTCGATGTCAAGGGACGTTTCTGGGCGCTCGGCGCGCTCGCCGAGGCACCTTCAGGCTGCCTCGGCGAGCGGCTCCGTCGTGAACTCGAGGTGGTCACCAATCCAATCGACGACGACGCGCGTCCGCTCTCCGACCTCGCCGGCGAGGATCCGCCGGCCGAGCTCCGTCTCGATCTCACGCTGCAGCACGCGCTTCAAGGGACGCGCACCGTAGACCGGGTCGTAACCGACGTCGACGAAGTGGTCGATGGCGGCCGGCGTGAGCTCGAGCTCGATGCGCCGGTCGGCGAGCCGCTGGCGGATGCGCCCGAGCTGGATCTGGATGATCTGCGACAGGTGCTCCCGCGTGAGCCCGTGGAAGACCACGATCTCGTCGATGCGGTTCAGGAACTCGGGCCGGAACTGCTTGCGCAGCGCCTCGAGCACCTCCGCCTTCATCTCCTGGTAGGCGATCGAGCTCGGATCCCAGTTCGACGTACCGCGGGCCAGGATCAGCTGGCTGCCGACGTTCGAGGTCATGATGATGACCGTGTTCTTGAAGTCGACGGTCCTGCCCTGCCCGTCGGTCAGCCGGCCGTCGTCGAGGATCTGGAGCAGCGCGTTGAAGACGTCGGGATGCGCCTTCTCGATCTCGTCGAACAGCACGACGGCGAACGGACGCCGACGCACGGCCTCGGTGAGCTGACCGCCCTCCTCGAAGCCGACGTAACCCGGAGGCGCACCGATCAGACGCGCGACCGAGTGCTTCTCCATGTACTCCGACATGTCGATCCGGACCATCGAGCGCTCGTCGTCGAACAGGAACTCCGCGAGCGCGCGCGCGAGCTCCGTCTTCCCGACGCCCGTCGGGCCGAGGAAGATGAACGAGCCGACCGGCCGGTTCGGGTCGGAGAGCCCGGAGCGGGCGCGGAGGACGGCGTCGGACACCGCACGCACCGCCTCGTCCTGGCCGATGACGCGCTGGTGCAGGTGCTCCTCGAGGCGGAGCAGCTTCTGCGCCTCGCCCTCCATCAGCTTCGAGACCGGGATGCCGGTCCAGCGGGCGACGACCTCGGCGATGTCGTCCTCGTCGACGTGGTCCTTGATCAGACGCGTGCCGCTGTCCTGCTCGCCGGCCGCGATCCTCTTCTCGAGCTCGGGGATGACGCTGTACTGCAGCTCGCTCGCCCGCGCCGGATCGTAGTCGACGCCCGGGCGGCGGACCTTCTCGTACTCGAGCCGCGCCGCCTCGAGCTGCTTCTGTAGCTCGGCGACGCCGCCGAGCGCGCGCTTCTCCTGCTCCCACTGCGCGCGCAGCCGGGTCTCCTCTTCCTTGAGATCCGCGAGCTCCTTCTCGAGCCGCTCGAGCCGCTCACGCGACGCGCGGTCGGTCTCCTTGCGCAGCGCCTCGCGCTCGATCTCGAGCTGCATCGTGCGGCGCGTGATCTCGTCGAGCTCGGCCGGCATCGAGTCGATCTCGGTGCGCAGCTTGGCCGCGGCCTCGTCGACCAGGTCGATCGCCTTGTCGGGCAGGAAGCGGTCGGAGATGTAGCGGTTCGAGAGCACCGCGGCCGCGACCAGCGCGGAGTCCTTGATGCGGACCTTGTGGTGCACCTCGTAGCGCTCGCGCAGACCGCGCAGGATCGAGATCGTGTCCTCGACGGTCGGCTGATCCACCAGGACCGGCTGGAAGCGACGCTCGAGCGCCGCGTCCTTCTCGATGTGCTTGCGGTACTCGTCGAGCGTCGTCGCACCGATGCAGTGCAGCTCGCCGCGCGCGAGCATCGGCTTGAGCAGGTTCGACGCGTCCATCGCGCCCTCGGCGGCGCCGGCGCCGACGACGGTGTGCAACTCGTCGATGAACAGGATGATCTCGCCCTCGGACGCCTGCACCTCCTTGAGGACGGCCTTCAGGCGCTCCTCGAACTCGCCGCGGAACTTGGCGCCGGCGACGAGCGCGCCCATGTCGAGCGCGATGATGCGCCGACCCTTGAGGCCCTCGGGGACGTCGCCGCGCGCGATGCGCTGCGCGAGCCCCTCGACGATCGCCGTCTTGCCGACGCCCGGCTCGCCGATCAGCACCGGGTTGTTCTTGGTGCGCCGCGACAGGACCTGGATCGCGCGCCGGATTTCCTCGTCGCGCCCGATCACCGGGTCGAGCTTGCCGGCCGCGGCGAGCTTGGTCAGATCGCGGCCGAACCGCTCGAGCGCCTCGTAGGTCGCCTCGGGGTTCGGGCTCGTGACGCGCTGGTGCCCGCGGACGCTCTGCAGCGCCTGCAGGAGCTTGTCCCGGGTGAGGCCGGCGTCCTTCAGCGCCGCGCCCGCGGCGCCCGACTCGGCGAGCATCGCGAGCAGCAGGTGCTCGACGCTGACGTAGTCGTCCTTGAGGGTCTTGGCCTCGGACTCGGCACGATCGAGCAGGCGCGCGAGCCGCTGCGTGACGTAGACCTGGTCACTTGCGGCGCCGGCCCCGGTGACCTGCGGGATCTTCTGCAGCGCTCGTTCGACGGCGTCACGGAGCACGCGGGGGTCGCCGCCGGCGCGCTCCACGAGCCTCCCGGCGAGGCCGCCCTCGTCGTCCAGCAACGCTGCCAGCAGGTGCTCGACGTCGACTCCCTGGTTGTGTCGTCGGCTGGCGAGCGCTTGTGCGGCGCGTAGCCCCTCCTGGGATTTCTCCGTCAAACGATTCAGATCCATCGAGCACCCTCCTTGCCCACCGCCGAGCGGCAAGCGGGTTCCAAGCTAACCACGAACCGCGCGGGAACAATATTTGCCCGCGCGATTTGCTCGCGCGCCGGCTTCCGGACCCGTCCCGACCGCCCGCATGCCGCGCGCAGCGGCGGCTGGTGCGGCGCCCGGGTGCGTGGTATCCGAAAGCCCGCTCATGCTCTTCGCGGCGCGCTTCATTGCCTCGGTCGCCATCACGGTGTGGGGCCTGTTGATGGTGCTCCTCGGCATCGTCAACGGGATGTTCCTCTGGATCCTGCTCGGCCTCGCGGTCACCGTGGTGGGGCTGCCGCTGCTCGGCTCGAATCCCTGGATGACGCCGCGGCTCTACCCGCTGCGCGGGAGCATCGGTCCGGCAAACGGTGCTGGGAAGTGAGGTCGGCATGGCTCCGAACTCCGAGAAGGACCGGCTGGGCGACAAGCTTCGCGATCTGGAGCACGCCCGCGAGGATCTCTATTTCGCCGAGCGCGACCGGCAGCTGATCGAGCAGCTACGCGCGCAAGCCGCTGCCGCCCACTGGCGCGCGGAGGTCGTCGACTTGGCGTCGCTC
Organism: Candidatus Binatia bacterium; assembly: GCA_036563615.1. Classification (NCBI taxonomy): domain Bacteria; phylum Candidatus Binatota; class Binatia (SeqCode); species Binatia bacterium. The sequence goes on along the minus strand of DATCMB010000019.1, from coordinate 16,681 downwards.
GTGAAAGCCGTCGCCACGGGTGCGGCGCCGCTCGAGGTGTTGCAGCCCAATCAGCAGTTCCTCGACGGTCTCGCGGCGCGCGAGAAGGACGCGCTCTCTCTGCCGGGCGTCCGCGCCACGCAGGAGCCGGCGCGGTGACCGACGCCGTAGGGCGCCGCTTTTCTACCTGACGGAACGATCCGTGTTCTCGGGCATCGTCGAGGCCATCGGCACCGTGGCCGCGCTCGACCACCACGGTGACGACGCGCGGCTCGTGATCGAGGGCGGCCTCCCGGCGTCGGAGCTGACGCCCGGCGAGAGCATCTGCACGAGCGGCGTGTGCTTGACGGTGCGCGAGCGCACCGCTGCGGGCTTCGTCGCCGATCTGAGCGGCGAGACGCTGCGGCGCACGAGCCTCGGACGGCTGCGTCCCGGCGATCGCGTCAACCTCGAGCGCTCGCTGCGCATCGGCGACCGTGTGAGCGGCCACTTCGTCTTCGGCCACGTCGACGGCGTCGGACGCATCACGAAGCTCGAGCCGGCGGGCGCCGGCTACGTCCTGCGGGTCGACGCCGGGCACGATCTCGCGCCCTTCCTCGTCGACAAGGGGTCGATCGCGGTCGATGGCATCAGCCTCACGATGTGCGACGTCGACGCGACCTCGTTCGGCGTTGCGATCATCCCGCACACCTTCGAGGTGACGACGCTGTCCTGCCGGCGCGTCGGCGACCTGGTGAACCTCGAAGCCGACATGCTCGCGCGCTACGCGCGCCGCGCGATCGAGACGCTGCGCGCCGCGGGCTGAGACCGCTCAGCTCTCCGCGTCGATCGTCGCGAGCAGCCGTCGCGCGTCGGCGACGCCCTCGGGATCGTTCTTCGCCTCGGCCGAGGCGAGCGCGCGGCTCGCCTCCTCGCGCGCCTCGCTCTTGCGGTCGTCCTCGAGCAGCGCCTCGGCGAGAACGAGGCGCGCCCCGACATAGTCCGGCTCGATCTCGAGCGCGCGGCGCACGAGCCGCTCGCCCTCCTTCGGGCTGCCGCCGAGCAGCCGCGGCACCGACATCAGGAACGCGCCCTTGCCGAGCAGGGCGTCGGGGAAGTCGGGTGCGAGCTCGAGCGTCCGGTCGATCGCGTCGCGGATCGCCCACAGCTTGACCAGATTGGAGAGCGAGACGCCGGCCGCGCGCGCCTGCTCGCCGAGCGCACAGAAGCGTGCAAAGTGCGCGAGCGCGTCGTCGTCCTTCTCGGCGATCGCGGCGTCGGCGCGCTCGAGGCTCTGCTCGAGCAGCGCGTCGCGCTCCTTGCCCGAGGCCTTCTGCGCTTGGTGACAGAGCGCGAGCGCCTCACGCGACGCGGGCGTACCGGTCGGCTCGGCCGCCCGGGTGACGGCATTCGCTGCGAGTAACAGCGTGACCAGCAGCGCCGCGCCGCACGCGGTGCACGTGAGGGTGCGCGCGAGACGTCGTCCGCGTCCGACGGACGACGCCAACCGCCGCAGGGTCTGCGCTGCACGGCGCCGCACGAAGCGCGCTGCGCCGCTCGGCGTCATGCGTCAGACCTGGGCCCGGCTCATCGCGCCGAAGGTCAGGAAGTAGCGCTTGGTCTCGTTCACCGAGAATCCGATCACCGGACCGCGCCCGACGCTCGTCGCCGAGGTGACGACGACCGCCCGCTCCCACGGCTTCCCGCGCACGTTCGCTGCGTACTCCGGCGCGTCGGGCAGCACGTAGCTCGCCTCGTACGTCCAGCCCGGCGCGAGCCGCTCGCCCGGTCGGACGTCGGCCGCCTTCACCTCGGTGCCGTCCTCGCGCACCAGCACGTGCTCGGCGCCCAGTCGGACGCGTTGCCCGTCGGCGTTGACGAGCTCGATCAGGTCGCTCTCTCCGAGCGGGCGGATCTCGCGCATCATCCGGAAGCCCAGACGGCCATCGGGGAAGCGCGTCAGCACCGGCATCACCTTCCCGACCAACTCAACGATCGGAACGGGGCCGTCGATAGTCTCGACGAGCGCGTCCTCGGCGAGACGGCTCAGTGTCGGAGCAGGAGGGGGCTTCGGTTTGTCCGCGGGAGGCATAACGCAACAGCCGGGTTTGGTCCGATCCTTTCGGATTGTCGCAATCCAACACGACGCAGGCTCTGGATCAACAGGTACGCGCGTCGCGCAACGAGACACACGTGGCATGGAACCTGCTGCCGAGTCGGCCCAACTTTCGGGGAGGCACTATGGATTCCGCGTACTCAGCGCCTGAGGACAACGTGGTTCGGCTGTTCGAGCCGGAACTCATCACGCCCGACCAGCATCGTGATCGCATCCGCGCCGAGTCGACCGACCGTCCAGAAATCCGCCTCATGCTCGCCGTGATGGAGGACGCCGTCGCGACCTACCAGCGCTTCGCCGTCGATCCGGGACGTCGCAACCAGCGGCTCTTCGAAGAGGCCGAGAGCTGGATAAACTCGCGCGACACGTCGTGGCCGTACTCGTTCGAGAACATCTGCGCCGCGCTCCACTTCGAGCCGGAGACGCTGCGCCGCGGTCTCGAGAACTGGCGCAAGGAGCGGATGAACGGGCGCTCGGGCATGTACCGGTTCCCCTTCCGCCGCGTGAACGGCAAGCGTCACTCGATCACGCTGCGTGATCGGCACCTGCGCAAGTCGGCCTGACTTCAGCCTCGAGCGTCGAGCAGGATCTTGAGCGCGCCGGGTTGCCCGGCGCGCTCGAGACCTTCCACCCCTCGCGACAGCGGTAGCACGGCGTCGACGAGCGGCTCGACGCGAATCGCACCTTCCGCGAGCGCTGCGAGCGCCGGCGGGAAATCGCCGCAGCGTGAGCCGATCAGCGACACCTCGTTGACGACGAGCGGCGCGAGATCGATCTCGTAGCGCGCGGCGACGGTAGACTTGAGAACGATCGTGCCGAGCGGCCGCACGTGCTCGATCGCGATCGAGAGTCCGGCTGCGTCGCCGGTCGCGTCGACCACGAGGTCGTAGCCACGTGGGGCTTGCTCGCGCGTGAGCGTTTCGAGGCCGAGCTTGCGACCGACCTCGTGCGCGCGCTCGCTTCGACACATGACCTGGACGTCGTCGCCGCGCGCGGCGAGCGCCTGCGCGATCAGCAGGCCGAGCTTGCCGGCGCCGAGCACCAGCGCGCGACCACCGCGCAAAGCGTCGCTCGCGCGCGCGGCAGACAGCGCGGCCGCGACCGGCTCGACGAACACCGCGCCCTCGTCCTCGAGCCCGTCGGGGACGACGTGCAGGTTCTCGACCGGCACGCGGACGAGCTCCGCGAACGCGCCGTCCGCACCGAGGATCCCCATGACGGTGCGCGTCGGGCAATGGCGCTTGCGGCCCGCTCGACAATCGGCGCAACGCCCGCACGCGAAGTTGATCTCACCGACGACGCGTCGCCCGGCGAGCTCCGCCGGACCCTCCACGACCTCGCCGACGAACTCGTGGCCGAGCGTGCCGCGGAAACCCATGTAGCCGCGGAGGATCTGCAGGTCGGTCGAGCAGATGCCGGCGAGGTGGACGCGCACCAGCGCGGTGTCGGCTTGCACGCGCGGCTCGGGTACATCGTCGAGCACCCGCGCACGCGCCCCGTCCCAGCTCAGCGCGCGCACATTCTTCCTCCGCGGCGCCGGTGAGGGCGCCGCACGCTCGCCTCAGTTCTTGTACAGCGAGCGCGTGAAGTCACGCGCGCCCTGGTCCGCGATCGCTTCGGCGCGGTCGGCGAAGCGCTCGGCCTGATCCGCGAGCGCTTCCGCCTCGGCGGCCGCCCTCTCGGCGCGCGCCGCCGCGTCCTCGGCATCGCCGCCGATCCTGGTCACGGCGGGCCAGCGGCGGTCCGGGGGAATCGGTCCCTCGTAGCGCAGCAGCGAGACCTCGGGCACGCCGAGGATGAACGCGCGCCCGAAGGCGAACATCCGGTTGTACTCCGGGTAGTAGGCGCGCACTTCCCACGAGTACCAGGGATCCTCGACGCGCACGCGCTGCACCTCGACCGCGTACGGCATGCCGATCCGCTTCACGAGCGCGCGGATCGCCTGATCGTTGGCGAGGACCTCGCGGAAGCTGCGCATCGACAGCGGGCGCGGTGGGCCGATGTCGCACACGTACGGGCGCTCGGGATCCGGCGTGTCGCACGGATGAACGACCGGCACGCGCTCCTGCGCGTGGCTCGTCGCAGCGACGGTCGCCCAGAAGAGAAGTCCGCCCGCGACGTAGACGATCTTCCTCGCAGCGTTCATCCTTTGCCTCCCGCGCCTCGCGCCTTCCCGCGCATACCGGTTTTCGGCAGCTAGAAGGATCCCCTAAAGCGCCCCGGGTGGGAAGCGAACGCGACCCGTCCAATGGACGGCGCTTCGCCCGCGGCGGCGACCCGGCGCAGCGGCGTCGGCTGCGCGCTGCGGTCCTCCGCGGCGCTCGCGCCGGCGCTCGCGTCGCCCGAGAGAGCCGCGAGCACCCGGGCGACGTTCCGCGACGTCCGCCGCAGGGCGCGCTGCAGGGTGCGTGCTTCCTGCTCGGGCAGCGCGAGCGGGTCGGGCAGGGACTGCAGGATGCGGTTCAGCTTGCGCGCTGCCCGCAGCACCTCGGCCGTCGGCGACGGCTTCTTCGCCTCCTTCTCGCGCTCGCGGAAGGTGCGCACCGAGAGCGCCTCCATCCGCACCCGGCGCCACAGCGCGCGCATCTTCTCGGGATCTTCCTGGCGCGCGATGCTGATCAGGATCTCGCGCGACACCACGGCGCCGTCCGCGAAGTACTCCTGCTTGATGTCGGGTGGGAGCCGGGTGAGCGTGAGCGTGTTCGAGACGTAGGGACGGCTCTTGTGGATCTTCTCCGCGAGGTCGGCGTGGGTGAGACCACGCTCGGCGGCGAGCGCCGCGAGCGCTTCCGCCTCCTCGAGCGGAGAGAGATCCTCGCGCTGGACGTTCTCCTCGAGCGCGACCTCGAGCAGATCGTCGTCGCTGAGGATCGCGGGCACGAGACCGACGCCCGCACGCTCCGCCGCTCGCAGGCGACGCTCGCCCGCGACCAGCGTGTAGCCGCCGTCCGCGTCGCGCCGCACGATGATCGGCTGCAAGAGCCCGCGTGCGCGGATCGACTGCGCGAGCTCGTCGATGCTCGCGTCGTCGAAGTGCTGACGAGGCTGTAGCGGATTCGGCTTGATCGCCGCGACCGGCACGGCCGCGAACACCGTGCGCCGTCGTCCGATCACCTGACCCGCGACCGCGAAGTGCGGTGCGGTGCGACCTAGGACTTCTGCCGGGCGCGCAGCGTCTCCTTCACCACGCGCCGGCGTTGCTGCGGCGCCTTCGGTCTCGGCGCCGGCTGCCTGCTGCCGTTCCGACCACGACTCGTCGCCCACAACGCCACCCCCTTCACCCGAGCCGCCCCGGGCTGCCGTCGATCAGGGACCGCCAGCCATGCGGAGACGACGGTATCCGGGGCACGACCAGCGTGTCAACGATTTCGGGCCCAGCCGATGGCTCGGCGGGCCCGGGTTGCGGCTCGAACGCGGCGTCCGATCGGCACGTGGCCGACCGGACGCCGCGGAGCCAGCGAAAGTCAGATCTTGCCTTGCAGCAGGAAGGCGATCACGAGCGCGTAGATCGCCAGAGCCTCGATGAAGGCGAGACCGAGAATCATCGGCGTCTGGATGCGATCCGCCGCGTTCGGGTTGCGGCCGATCGACTCCATCGCTGCAGCGACGGCGCGGCCCTGGCCGAGCGCGGCACCGATCGCAGCGCCGGCAATCGCGATACCGGCCGCGAGCGCGATGTACGACGCGCTGCCGGCGGCCGCCGCTCCGGCTTCCTGGGCAAGGGCGACCCCGTGCCCGAGCGCCGCGAAGAGCAGCGTGAAGAATGCGATCCGCACGATCTGCATGCCTCTGGTCATGGCTTCTCCTCCTTTCCCGCCCGGTCCGCCCCGTGTGGGCACTCCTCTATCCTCATCCTCGCCACTCCTCGCCCGAGGTGGGACCTGCGTCAGGTTGCACGCTCAGTGATGGGCGTGCTCGGCGTGGTCGCCGTCGTGATGCGCGACGGCGAGACCGATGTAGATCATGCTGAGCAGAGTGAAGACGAACGCCTGGATGATCGAGACCAGCGTACCGAGCAGGTAGAACGCGACCGGCACGCCGACCTTGGTCAGGCTCGTGAAGATCTCGAGCACCAGGTGGTCACCGAACATGTTGCCGAACAGACGCAGGCCGAGCGAAGCCGGTCGGACGAGCAGCACGCTGATCACCTCGAGGATGATCATCAGCGGCGCGAGCGCCACGATCGGCCCGACGAAGTGCTTCAGGTAGCCCAGCCCCTGCGCCTTCAAGCCGTAGTAGTTGAACGCCAGCAGCGACACGACGCCGAGCGCGAGCGTGATGTCGAAGTCGCTCGTCGGCGGCGTGAAGCCCGGCAGAAGCCCCATGAAGTTCGAGAACAGGATGAAGATGAAGAACGTCGAGAGGATCGGCACGTAGCGCTGCGCGTCGTGCCCGATCACGCTCTCGGAGAGGTTGTTGATCGCCTCGACCAGCAGCTCGAAGACGTTCCGCGCGGTGAGCGTGTCGTCCGGAACGACGGCCGAGTCCTGCTGGAGCGCTGCGCGCGCGCGCAGCGCGAGGACGAGCAGGATGCCCATCACGAGCAGCGCGATCGCGAAGTACTCCCAGTCCCCGTGCGGGATTCCGATGAGACCTGTCCACGTGACCGGATGTTCCATGATGCGGGCCTTCCTGCCGTCGGGCGTTCGTCAACTGCCCGGCCGGGGCGGATAGCACGCGTCGAGCACGATCGCGAGCAGGAGCGTCGACGCGCCGGCAGCAAACGACATCGGCGCCACCATGGTCGTCCGCAGCCCCACCATGACCAGCGCGATCAGCAGCGAGAGCTTGAGCAGGAACAGGCCGACGGCGAGCTCGGGGCGCGGCCGGGCGCGCAGCGCGAAGCCGACGGCGAGCTGCTGCAGGCGCAGGCTCGCGTAGAGCAGGGCCGCGCCGAACACGATGCTCACGGGCGAGCCGCGCCCGCTCGCCAGCGACGCGACCACCAGGAGCACGGTCGCGCCGGCCTGCCAGAGCGCGATCCGGCCGGCGCGCAGCCGCGGACTCGTCCCTTCAGCGCTGCTGCTGCTCATCGCGGATCTGCTGGAAGCGCTTGGTGAGCGTCACGAGACGCACCACGGCGGTCGCGAGTCCACCGAAGGTGCCGAGCAGCATGAACCACGGCTCGGTGCCGAGCCATTCGTCGAGGTAGTAGCCGACCGCCAGTCCACCGATCACGGCCCCCGAGAACTCGAGGCCGAGCGCGGTCATCTGGACCGCCAGCTGACGGCGGCGCTTGTCGTTGCCCGGCGGCTCGGCCGGCTTCACGAACGCAACGCGCGACGCGCCGCAGCGACGACGTGGTCGATCTCGGCCTCGCCGTGTGCGAGCGACACGAACCACGCCTCGAACTGCGACGGCGGCAAATAGACGGACTCGTCGATCATGGCGCGGAAGAAGCGCGCAAAGCGCGCCGTGTCGCAGCGTGACGCGTCACTGAAGCTGCGGATCGGTCCCGCGCCGAAGAACAGCGTCAGCAACGAGCCGACGCGCTGCACGCAGGCCTCGACGCCGCTCTCGGCGATCGCCTCGCGCAGACCGCTCTCGAGTTTCGCGCCGCGCTCCTCGAGCGTGCGGTACGCGTCCGGCGTCAGCAGATCGAGCGTCGCCTTGCCGGCGCTGCACGCGACCGGATTCCCGGCGAGCGTTCCCGCCTGGTACACGGGACCCTGCGGCGCGAGCAGATCCATCAGCTCGGCGCGCCCGCCGACCGCACCGACCGGAAGCCCGCCGCCGATCACCTTGCCGAGGCACGTGAGGTCGGCAGCGACACCGTAGAGTTCCTGCGCACCGCCACGCGCGACGCGAAAGCCGGTGATCACCTCGTCGAAGATCAGCAGCGCGCCGGCCTCGTGCACGATCTCGCGCAGCGCTTCGAGAAAACCCGGCGCCGGCGGCACAACGCCCATGTTCGCCGCGATCGGCTCGATGATCACCGCGGCGACCGGCGGCTCCGCAGCAAGCAGCGTGCGCACGCCTTCGAGGTCGTTGTACTCGGCGACGCTCGTCAGGCTCGACATCGCGACCGGAACGCCGGCGCTGTCCGGTACGCCGAACGTCGCAGCACCCGAGCCCGCGCGCACGAGAAGGTGATCGCTGTGGCCGTGGTAGCAGCCCGCGAACTTGATCACGCGGTCACGCCCCGTCGCCGCGCGCGCGATGCGAATCGCCGTCATCGTCGCTTCGGTTCCCGAAGTGACGAGGCGCACCTTGTCGATGGACGGAAACGCGTCGACGATTCTTTCAGCGAGCTCGACCTCGATCGACGTCGGCGCACCGAAACCCGTTCCGCGTTGCGCAGCGTCGCACACGGCGCGCACGACGTCGGGATGCGCGTGACCAGCGATGAGCGGTCCCCACGCGCACACGAGATCGATGTAACGACGCCCTTCGCGATCCCAGAGATGTGCACCCGCGCCGCGTTCGACGAAGCAGGGATTGCCTCCGACGGCTTTCCACGCGCGAACTGGGCTGTTTACGCCACCTGGAATGACGTGCGATGCGCGGGCGGCGAGTTCTGACGTGCTCACTTGCAAATCGCGATGGGAAAAAAGAAATCGACGACGGTCCGGCTACCAGCGGTCTCTGCGAGCGTCAAGGCAATTCACCTGCCAACAATTTTTCCGCGATAAATCGCTTTGATCGGAAGACCGCCAGGTTTTTTTCTTGCCAACCACACCGTGCCGTAGTTAGAACCGCGCCCTTCGCACCGGCGGGGGTGCGAAAACTTCTCTCGGTTCTCCGACTCTACAAGTGGCGGCATCGACCTCTGGCCTCGCTCCTCGAACCTCGACCGGGCGTGGTGGGAGAAGCTCTGCGCGATGTGAAGACGCCCTCTCGGGGGACGGCGTAACCGTCGGAAAAACCAGGAGAAGTTCGTGTTGTCCACACCTGTGAATAGATCTGTGCACAAGCCTGGGCCACGGGAGGACGAGCAGCATGAGGAGTTGGCAGCACGCGCAGGAAACGCTTCGCGAGTCGCTGGGGGAGGGGAACTTCGCGACCTGGATCAAGCCCTTGCGCATGACCGTGCTGGAGGATGGGCGCGCGTCGTTCGAGGTACCAAGTAAATTTTTTCGTGACTGGGTAGAACAGCGCTATCTCGATGCCTTGCGGGCGGCGCTCGCCGACGAGACGAACCCGAACCCGGAGGTCGTCTTCAAGATCAACGGCGGCGCGCAGGGCGAGCTCTTCGCGAGCGACGGCGAGCCGCGCAAGCCGACGAAGCGACGCGAGCGGCCGACCAACGCCGCGCGCATCGCGAACCTCGTCCCCCGCTACACGTTCGAGAACTTCGTCGTCGGCCCGAGCAATCAGCTCGCCTACGCGGCGGCGCGTGCGATCGCGAACAACCCAGGCGAGGTCTACAACCCGGTCTTCATCTACGGCGCGACCGGCGTCGGCAAGACACACCTCGTCAACGCGATCGGCCACTTCGTGCTCGACAAGGATCCCGCGGCGAAGGTGGTCTATCTCTCGAGCGAAGCGTTCGTCAACGAGATGATCGCCGCTCTGCGGCATCATCGCATGGACGAGTTCAAGAAGCGCTTCCGCAAGGTCGACGTGCTGATCGTCGACGACGTGCAGTTCCTCGCCGGTCGCGAGCGCACGCAGGAGGAGTTCTTCCACACCTTCAACACGCTTTACGAGGCGGGTCGCCAGATCGTCCTCTCCAGCGACCGGCCCCCGTCGGAGATCCCCAAGCTGGAGGAGCGCCTGCGCTCGCGCTTCGCCTGGGGCCTGCTGGCCGACATCCAGCCGCCCGACTTCGAGACGCGCCTGGCCATCCTGCGCAAGCGCTGCGAGGCGGACGGGCTCGAGATGCCCGACGACGTGCTGCGCTACGTCGCCGAGGTGATCCGCTCCAACATCCGGGTGCTCGAGGGGGCCCTGCGCAAGGTGGCCACGGCCTCGAGGCTCGCGGGCACGCCTCCGACCCTCGACCTGGCCATCGAGGCACTGCGGGACCTGGCCGAGTCGCAGCACCGTGCGGTCACCATCGACCGCATCCAGAGCGTCGTCAGCGAGCACTTCGGCCTCACCCCCGCCCAGCTCAAGGGCAAGAGCCGGGCCCGGGAGCTGGCCCTGGCTCGGCAGATCGCCATGTTCCTCTGCCGGGAACTGACCCAGGCCTCGCTCCCGCACATCGGCGAGCAGTTCGGCGGGCGCGACCACTCGACGGTGCTGCACGCGGTGGACAAGGTGCAGAGCCTGGCCCGCCGCGACCCAGCCATCGCCGATCTGCTGCGCCACCTGCGTCAGCGGCTCACGCGCCCTTGATCGAGACCGTGGTGCGAATCGCGTGGATAGGATGTGACCGACCATCGAAATCCTGTGGACAGATCGCCCCCGTTGCCCACAGCCACGGACGGTCTCGAGACGCGCCGCCGCGCCGTCCCCACCCTCTCCACCTGGCGCCGAGCGGTCCTTCCACAGCTCCCGACCCCGCCGAGGAGCGTCGCACCGGGACGCCCGCCGTTGTCCACTCTTTGCACAGGCCTTACTGGGACCTCTACTGTCTTGGCCATGGGGTCCTTGGTCCGATAGGTTGGACCAGATCGTCGTCTTCAGCAGATCGACCGGAGAGGAGCCATCCCGCCCATGATCGTCACATGTGCTCGTGAGCGCCTCGCCACGGCCCTGGCCCTGGCCGAGCGGGCAGCCGCCACCGGCGAGAACCTGCCCGTGCTGGGGGGCGTCCGGCTCCACGCCGCCGGCGGGCGCCTGGAGCTGGCCGCCACCGACCTGGAGATGTCCGTCTCGGCAGGCGTGGAGGCCCTCGTCGAGGAGCCGGGGGAGAGGGTCGTGGATGCCCGGCTCTTCTCGGCCCTGGTGCGGCGGCTGCAGGGGCAGGACGTGGGCCTGCGGTCGGGCGCCGACGGCCAGGTGTTCGAGGTGAGAGCCGGGGGCTCGCGATTCTCCCTGGTCTCGATGGCGGCCGACGAGTTTCCGGAGCTACCGCAGCTGGCCGATGGTTGGCGGGTGCAACTGCCGGCAGGCGACCTGGCACGTGCCATCACGCAGTGTCGCTTCGCCAGCGCGGTCTCGGACCAGCGCCCCGTGCTGAGTGGCGTCTTGCTCGAGAGCGAAGAGGGGCTCCTGCGGCTGGTGGCCACCGACAGCTCACGGCTCGCCTACCGCGAGATCCCCATCGCCGGGCTCACGCCCTTCGGCAACGCGGGGCTCTTCTCCCCTCGTGCCATCTTGCCGGCCCGTGCGCTGGAGGAGATGCGGCGGATGTGCGCCTCGGTGGATCCCGACATCGCGGTGAGCCTCTCCCTGGGCGAGCGTCTGGCGGAGCTCGAGGTGACCACCGCTCGCCTCACCACCCGCCTCATCGAGGGCAACTTCCCGCCGTACCGGCAGGTCTTCCTGGACGACCTCCCGAGCCGGGTGCGGTTCCGGCGGCCCTCCTTGCTCGATGCGGTGCAGCGGGTCGCCCTCTTGAGCCGCCGTGGGCCCGCGGTCGTCCAGATCTCCGTGGAGGAGGGCCAGGTGCTCTTGCGCAGCGCTGTGGCCGACTCCGGCGAGGGAGAGGAGAGGGTCGAGGCGTACGCCGAGGGGCCGGGTTTCACCGTCGCCTACCAGGCCCGCTTCCTGGAAGAGTTTCTCAAGGCCTTCGACGAGGAGGAGGTAGAGCTGGAGCTGGGCGATCCTGCCCGCCAGGGCACCTTCCGGATCGCCGGCGATCCTGGATACCGCTATATAGTGATGCCGTGGCGCACGGGCTAACCGGCGTCCCGGGGAGGCGAAGGTCGCGTGGCAGCCGTCCCTGTCAGCATCCGGGTCGAGCCCATCGAGCTGCAGCAGTTCCTCAAGCTGAGCGGGGCCGCTCGCACGGGCGGAGAGGCCAAGACGCTGGTGGCGCGCGGCCTGGTCAAGGTCAACGGCCTGAGGGAGTTGCGGCGCTCGCGAAAGCTCTACCCGGGTGACGAGGTGGAAGTGGTGGGCCGAGGGCAGTTCGTCGTCATCGCGCGGCTGGGCTGAGCCGTGAGGATCGTCTCGCTGCGGCTGGCGCAGTTTCGCAACTACGAGTCCGTGGAGCTCGAGCCGCACCCCCGTCTCAACCTCGTCGTCGGCCCCAACGCGCAGGGCAAGACCAACCTCCTCGAGGCCATCTGGGTGCTTGGAGGTGCCCGCTCCCCTCGAGCCAGCGACCCCCGGGCCATGATCCGGTTCGGCCACCCCCAGGCCGTGGTGGAGGCGCGGCTCTCCTTGGACGCCACGGGAGCCGAGCGCGATCTGCGCCTCGACTTGCGGCCGGGCGGCCGGCTTTTTCGCATCAACGGCAAGGCCATCACGCGCCATGCCGACGTGATCGGCACGCTGGCAGCGCTGTGGTTCTCGCCCGACGAGGTGGACGTGGTACGGGGCGGCCCGGCCCATCGCCGGCGCTTCATCGATCTGATCCTGGCGCAGGCCGATCCCCTCTACCGGGCGGGCCTGTTGCGCTACGTCCAGGTGCTGCGCCAGCGAAACGGGCTCTTGCGCGCGGCCGTCAAAGGGGCCTCGGCGTCGGCGGCCCTGCTGGCGATATGGGACGAGGAGCTTGCGCAGAGCGGGGCGGAGCTGGTGGTGGGCCGCCTGGGGCTGCTACGCGATCTGGCGCCCGTCGCCTCCCTCGTCTACCAGCGCATGGCGGGCGACGGTGCCCCCCTGGAGGTGGCCTACCAGGCACGCTACGACATCGGACCCTCGGGGTCACCCGACGCGGAGGCCGTCCGGGAGGGGCTGCTGCGACGGCTCCAGGCGCTACGGGTCGCGGAGCGGGCCCGGGGCGTGACGCTGGCGGGGCCCCACCGGGACGACCTCGTGGTGCGCGCGGGCGAGACCGATCTGCGTCACTACGGCTCCCGAGGGCAGCAGCGGATGGCGGCGGTGGCGCTGTTCGTGGCGGCGTGGGAGTGGATGCGGGCCCGGCTGGGGGAGGCGCCGGTGTTGCTGCTGGACGACGTCACCTCGGAGCTCGACGAGCTGCGCCGGCGTCGGCTCCTGACCGTCCTGCCCGCCGAGGCGCAGACCTTCATCACGGCTACCGAGGCGTCGCTGCTGGAGGGCGCGGGCCCCTCTCCCGGCGCTCCGGGCAGGACATGGAGGGTTTCGGCCGGTCGGCTGGAACTTGTTCCGGGCCGCTGATGGGCGGCCGGCCGGCTCCAAGAGGTCTTCGACGGAGGCGAGTGCGGCGTGTACGTCCACTTGGGAGACGACGTGGTGATCCGGGCTCGGGACGTGGTCGCCATCGTGGATCTGGCGGCCCTGCAGCGGCGCGGTCTCGCTCTCGACAAGATCCTGGGGTCGGGTGACCACGTCGCCGTCACCTGGGTAGGGGACGGGGTCGGCACCTCGCTGGTGGTGACGCCCGGTCGCCTCTACGTCTCCCCCATCTCTCCCATGACGCTGCGTCGCCGCGCCAGCATGCCCTGGTCGGGCGAGCGGGACGGCGACGGGTCGCCCGTGGTCGTCGGCCGGGGCCGCCGTCGTGCTGGACGGCGCCGGCGCCGGGGGGCCTGACGGAGACCCCCGGGGTATAATGAGCCTGGACCTCGGCCGCTCTTGCTTTCATCGTGGAGGAGGCTTCCCTTGACGCCCTCGCGCGGTTCGCCTCAGCGGGACAACCCCGTGACGCCTTACGGCGCTCAGCAGATCCAGGTGCTCGAAGGCCTGGAGGCGGTGCGCCGCCGCCCCGGCATGTACATCGGCAGCACCGACGAGCACGGTTTGCACCACCTCGTCTGGGAGGTGGTCGACAACAGCGTCGACGAGGCGATGAACGGCTTCTGCACCCAGATCGAGGTGCGGATCCATCCCGACGGCTCGCTGTCGGTGGACGACGACGGGCGGGGCATCCCCGTCGACGTCCACCCCCGCACCGGCCGGCCGGCGGTCGAGACGGTGTTGACCACGCTGCATGCCGGCGGCAAGTTCGGCGAAAACGGCGGCTACAAGGTGAGCGGCGGGCTGCACGGGGTCGGCGTCTCCGTGGTCAACGCGCTGTCGGAGTGGCTGGAGGTGCAGGTCCGTCTCAACGGACAGGTCTACCGTCAGCGCTACCAGCGGGGCAAGCCGACGACCGAGCTCGAGGTCATCGGGCCCACGGACCGCACGGGCACCCTGGTGCGCTTCAAGCCCGATTCCGAGGTCTTCGAGACGACGGCGTTCGACTACGACACCATCTTGCAGAGGCTGCGCAACCTGGCCTTCCTCAACGCCGGGCTGGAGCTCCGTCTCATCGACGAGCGCAGCGGACGCAGCGATACCCTCCGCTACGACGGCGGCATCGTCGAGTTCGTCCGGTACCTCAACCGCAACAAGGAGCCGTTGCACCCCACGGTCATCTATGCCCGCCGCGAGCTCAACGGCACCCAGATCGAGATCGCGCTGCAGTACAACACCGGCTACCTGGAGACGGTCATCCCCTTCGCCAACAACATTCACACGACCGAGGGCGGCACCCATCTGGCTGGCTTCCGGGCGGCGCTGACCCGCACCCTCAACGACGCGGCGCGCAAGCTCGGCATGCTCAAGGACGGCCAGGACAACCTGACCGGCGACGACGTGCGCGAGGGGCTCACCGCGGTCGTGAGCGTCAAGCTGCAGGAGCCCCAGTTCGAGGGGCAGACCAAGACCAAGCTGGGCAACAGCGAGGTGAAGGGCTGGGTCGACTCCGTCGCCGGCGAGGCCATCGCGCTCTTTCTGGAGGAGCATCCCCAGGAGGCGCGGCGCATCCTCGACAAATGCATCACGGCGGCCAGGGCCCGGGAGGCGGCCCGCAAGGCCCGCGAGCTGACCCGGCGCAAGAGCGCCCTGGAGAGCGGGGGGCTGCCGGGCAAGCTGGCCGACTGCATCATCACCGACCCCGAGCAGTGCGAGCTCTTCCTGGTCGAGGGCGATTCGGCAGGCGGCACCGCCAAGCAGGGGCGGGACCGGCGCTTTCAGGCCATCATGCCCCTGCGGGGCAAGATCCTCAACGTCGAGAAGGCCGGCATGGAGAAGATCCTCGCCAACCTCGAGATCCGCGCCATGATCACGGCGCTCGGCACGGGGGTGGGCGAGGAGTTCGACATCTCCAAGAGCCGCTACGGGCGCATCATCCTGATGACCGATGCCGACGTCGACGGGGCCCACATCCGCACCCTGCTGCTCACCTTCTTCTACCGCTACGCCCGCGAGTTCATCGAGCAGGGGCGGGTCTACATCGCCCTGCCGCCGCTCTATCGCGTGCGCAAGGGCAAGCAGGAGCGCTACTGCTACTCCGATGCCGAACTGGAGCGGGTGCTCAAGGAGATGGGCTCGAGCGGCGTCGAGATCCAGCGCTACAAGGGTCTCGGCGAGGTGAACGCCGAGCAGCTGTGGGAGACCACCATGAACCCCGAGACCCGCACCATCTTGCAGGTGACCATGGAGGACGCGGTGGCCGCCGACGAGATCTTCACCATCCTGATGGGCGAGCAGGTGGAGCCACGGCGCCAGTTCATCCAGCGGCATGCCCGGGAGGTCCGCAACCTGGACGTCTGACGCCCAGGCACGACCGCACGCCGGACGGAGGCTTGCTCAATGGCCGAGGAGCAGCGGATCGGCAAGGTCATCCCCATCGAACTCGAGGACGAGATGCGGCGCTCCTACATCGACTACGCGATGAGCGTCATCGTCGACCGCGCGCTGCCCGACGTGCGCGACGGCCTCAAGCCGGTCCAGCGCCGCATCCTCTACGTGATGAACGAGCTCAACCTCCGTCCGGACCGTCCCCACAAGAAGTCGGCGGCCGTCGTGGGCGAGGTGATGGGGAAGTACCACCCCCACGGGGATGCGCCCATCTACGAGGCCATGGTGCGCATGGCCCAGGACTTCTCGTATCGCTATCCGCTGGTCGACGGGCACGGCAACTACGGCAGCGTCGATGGCGATCCGCCGGCGGCCATGCGCTACACCGAGGCGCGCCTGTCCGCCATCGCCATGGAGATGCTGCGGGACATCGACAAGCAGACCGTCGACTTCGTCCCCAACTACGACGGCACGCAGCAGCAGCCGGTGGTCCTGCCCGCCCGCATCCCCAACCTGCTCATCAACGGGGCCTCGGGCATCGCCGTCGGGATGGCGACCAACGTGCCCCCCCACAACCTGGGTGAGATCGTCGACGCCCTGGTGCTGCTCATCGACCGGCCCGACGCCAGCGACGAGGAGTTGCTCGCCGTCGTCAAGGGGCCCGACTTTCCCACGGGTGGCATCATCATGGGGGTCCAGGGCATCCGCGACGCCTATCTGACCGGACGGGGCCACATCCGGGTGCGGGCCCGCCTGGCGACCGAGCCCATGGGGGGCGGCCGGGTCCGCATCGTCGTCACGGAGCTGCCCTACATGGTCAACAAGGCCACCCTCATCGCCAAGATCGCTGACCTGGTGCGGGAACGGCGCATCGAGGGCATCACGGAGGTGCGCGACGAGTCGGATCGGGAGGGGCTGCGGATCGCCATCGAGCTGCGGCGCGACGCGCAGCCCCAGGTGATCATCAACCGGCTGCTCAAGCACACCCAGCTGGAGGATACCTACGGCGTCATCATGCTGGCGCTGGTCGACGGCACCCCCCAGGTGCTGACGCTGCGCCAGGCG
>DATCMB010000017.1 GCA_036563615.1 Candidatus Binatia bacterium | reverse complement strand
GTTGAGGACCGCGGCGGCGTTCGCGGCGAACGAGGAGGCGAGGGCGCAGATCTCGTCCACGCGCTCGCGGAGCGGCGGGACGTGCAGGGAGAGGCCGTTCAGGCGGTAGAAGAGGTCCGCGCGGAAGCGCTGCGCGGCGATGTCCTTCTGCAGATCGCGGTTCGTCGCGGCGATGACGCGGACGTCGATGGGCTTCTGCTTCAGGCCGCCCACGCGGCGCACGGTGCGATCCTCGAGAACGCGGAGGAACTTCGCCTGCGTCGCGAGCGGCATCTCGCCGACCTCGTCGAGGAAGATCGTGCCGCCCTCCGCCGTCTCGAGCAGGCCCGGCTTCGAGGTGACCGCGCCCGTGAACGCGCCGCGCTCGTAGCCGAAGAGCTCGCTCTCGAGCAGCGTGTCCGGGAACGCCGCGCAGTTGATCGGCACGAACTTGCCGTTTTTGCGCTTGCCCTGGAAGTGGATCGCGCGCGCGCACAGCTCCTTGCCGGTTCCGGACTCGCCGGTGAGCAGCACGGTCGCGTCGCTCTGCGCGAGCGCCTCGAGCTGCGCGAAGATCTCGTGCATGCGCGGGTTGCGCGACACCATGTTGGCGAACGAGTAGCGGTCGGCGAGCTGGCCGCGCAGGTACTGGATCTCGTCGAGCAGACGGCGCTTCTCGAGCACCTTGTCGGTCGCGACCAGGACCTCCTCGTTCTGGAACGGCTTGGTGATGTAGTCCGACGCGCCGAGCTTGATGGCTTCGACCGCGCCTTTGATGCTCGCGTAGCCGGTGATCATGATCACGTCGATGTCCGGCCAGCGCTCGCGGATCTCCTTCGTCAGGTTCAGGCCATCGGTGCCGGGAATTTTGAAGTCGACGAGAACCAGCGAGTAGTCGTGCTCGGAGAGACGCTGCAGCGCGGTGTTCGCGTCGTTCGCGCTGTCCACGATGTAGTTCTGCGCGCGATAGAGGTCTTCGAGCTGTCGACAGATGAAGGGGTCGTCGTCGATGATGAGAATCCGTGTCTCCATATCCCGTGCAATCCTAGCTGGACAGCGGGAGGGTCAGGATGCAGCCCGACGCTCCCGGACGCGATTCGTTGGCGATCAGCTGGCCGCCGTGCAGCTCGATCATCCGCCCCGCGACCGCCCACTCGACGAGGCGATGCGACGGCCGAAACGACGGGTCGTCGACGCCGCCCTCCCTCGCGATGGCGATCTCGAGCACGCCGCCATCCTCGGAGGAACGCCGCTCGAGGTCGGCGTGTAGCGTCGTCCCGGGTCCGCCCGCGCCCGCGATCTGGCGGGCGAGGATGCGCAGCCCCGAGGAGAGCCGCGGCGGGTCGACCATCACCGACGCATCGGCCGCCGTCGGCGCGCAGCGAACCTCGACGCTGGCCTCCGGGTGCTCGCCGCGGAACAGGGCCTCGATCGCTCGCGCGACGTCCCCGGCCGACATCGCCACCGGGTTGAGCCGCGCGGGCTGGAAGTACTCGAGCGCGGTGTTCAGGAAGCCCTGCAGACGCTGGACGGTCTCGCCGAGCTTCTGCGCGGCGAGCTGGTCCACGTCGCCTCCCGACGCCACCGACTCCGTGTAGTAGTAGAGCTTGTGAAAGTAGTTGCCGAGCTCGTGCGAGAGATCTTGCAGCACCGCCTCGTCGATCCGCACGAGCTGGCCGCCTGACCCGCCGACCGTCTCCTCCGGTCGCCGACCCACACCTCGGCCTTGCTGCGCTCGCGCGCCTGCTTCCCGCATCGACTCCTCTCGTTCTGCTCGTAATGCGAGGCCGGGCGGACCCAGCCTGAAATCTATTCGGCGGATCGCCGTGTCGTCATTAATAACGGCGAAAGCGCGGTTTCGCCGCGCCGCGTGGATCAGCTCCGGGGGGTGGCGGGCGTTGCGAGCCCGGCCGGTGTGGCGGTGATGCGGATGTGGTGGTGGGGAGCGTTACGCTGGATGCGGCTCACGAAGGAATACGACGATCCTTCACCCGGTTGGGCTCTGACTACGCTGCCGAAATCTACTCCTTGACGATACGCGATCCGTGCCGCGGAGGACGCCGGAGGTCCGACGTCCACCTGGCTTGCTGCTTGCTGCCGCCGCGCCAAGCGGATCGCTGGAAGGCGACGCCTACTCGAGGAGGCCCACAAGCCAGAACAGGATGTGAGTCCCCACGATCGCGGTCGCGATCCCGAGAACGACCATGGCGGACGGCCGATTACCGCTTGCCGCCTTCCGCCGCCGCGGCGGAGGGTGGAACTCGATCCGTACGGCCATGGGCGCATGGTTAAGGCCATCGGGTCGAGCGTGTCAACTCGTTTTCGCAAGATCTGGCAAAATCGCCAGGAATCCCCGGTCCCTGGCACACGGGCGTCGAACCGGGCGGCCTTTACGCCCTTCTTCCGGGCACCTACACTGCGCGGACGTTCAGCCAGGGAAAGGACCGCCCGATGCCGGAAGAAAAGCCCGCGCGCAAGCTGCGCAGCTCGGTCGTAACCGAGGGAGATAGCCGCTCCCCCAACCGCGCCATGCTGCGCGCGGTCGGCTTCAGCGATCGCGACTTCGGCAAGCCGATCGTCGGCATCTCCAACAGCCACAGCACGATCACCCCGTGCAACGCCGGCATCCAGCAGCTCGCCGAGCGGGCCGCCAAGGGCCTGCGCGAGGCGGGCGCCATGCCGCAGGTGTTCGGCACCATCACGATCAGCGATGGCATCTCGATGGGCACCGAGGGCATGAAGTGCTCGCTGGTCAGCCGCGAGGTGATCGCCGACTCGATCGAGACCGTCTGCCGGGGCCAGAGCATGGACGGCCTGATCGCGATCGGCGGCTGCGACAAGAACATGCCGGGCGCGATGATCGGCATCGCGCGCCTCGATATCCCGGCGATCTTCGTCTACGGCGGCACGATCAAGGCCGGCCGCTGGAAGGGCCAGGACCTGACGGTGGTCAGCGTGTTCGAGGCGGTCGGCGCCTGCGCCGCGGGCCGCATGTCGCGCGAGGACTTCGAGGGGATCGAGCGCAACGCCTGCCCGGGCGCCGGCTCGTGCGGCGGCATGTACACGGCGAACACGATGTCGTCCGCCATCGAGGCCATGGGCATGAGCCTGCCGATGACCTCGACCATGGCTGCGGAGGATCCGGAGAAGGCCGACTCCACCGAGGAAGCCGGGCGCCAGCTCGTGAAGCTGATCGAGATGGATCTGACGCCGCGCAAGATCATGACGCGCGCCGCGTTCGAGAACGCGATCGCGGTCGTCATGGCGCTCGGCGGCTCGACCAACGCGATCCTGCACCTGCTCGCGATCGCGCACGCCGCCAAGGTCGACCTGACGCTCGACGACTTCGAGCGCATCCGCCGCAAGGTTCCGGTGATCGCGGATCTGAAACCGAGCGGTCGCTACGTCGCGACCGACCTGCGTCGCGTCGGCGGCGTGCCGCTGGTGATGCGGATGCTGCTCGACGCGGGCCTCATCGACGGCTCGTGCATCACCGTCACCGGCAAGACGATCGCCGAGAACCTGGCCAACGTGAGCGGCGTGCCGCCGAAGGACCAGGACGTCGTCCTGCCGCTCGACCGCCCGCTCTACGCGCAGGGCCACCTCGCGATCCTGCGCGGCAACCTGGCGCCCGAGGGCGCGGTCGCGAAGATCTCCGGGCTCAAGCTGCCGCGCATCACCGGTCCGGCGCGGGTCTTCGAGTCCGAGGAGGAATGCCTCGCCGCGATCCTCGACGATCGCGTCAAGGCGGGCGACGTCGTCGTCATCCGCTACGAGGGTCCGCGCGGCGGGCCCGGCATGCGCGAGATGCTCGCCCCGACCTCGGCGATCATCGGCAAGGGCCTCGGCGACAAGGTCGGCATGGTGACCGACGGCCGCTTCTCGGGCGGCACCTACGGCATGGTGGTCGGGCACGTCGCGCCCGAGGCGGCCGACGGCGGTCCGATCGCGCTCGTGCAGGAGGGCGATCTGATCACGATCGACGCCGATCGCAACCTGCTCGAGCTGCACGTGTCGGACGAGGAGCTCGCGCGGCGGCGCGCCGCTTGGACGCCGCCGCCGCCGCGCTACACGAGCGGCGTGCTCGCGAAGTACGCGCGCCTCGTGTCGAGCAGCTCGCTCGGCGCCGTGACCGGCTGAGTCCCCGATGCAGCGCCTGGCCGGCAAAGTCGCCATCGTCACCGGATCCGGTCAGGGCATCGGTCGTGGGATCGCGCGGCGCTTCGCGCGCGAGGGCGCGCACGTCGTCGTCGCGGAGCTGAAGGAGCACCGCGCGCGTCGCACCGCGGAGGAGATCACTGCGGCGGGCGGTAGCGCGCTCGCGCTCACCGTCGACGTCGCGCGCCGCGAGCAGGTCGAGCGCATGGTCCGGGAGACCGTCGAGCGCTTCGGCGGGCTCGACATCTTGGTCAACAACGCGCAGGGCATGCACGCCCACAAGCCCTTCGAGGAGATCACCGACGAGGACTTCGACGTCTTCCTGATCTCCGGGCTCAAGGGCACGTTCTGGGCGATGCAGGCCGCGTTTCCGCACATGCGCGCGCGCGGCGGCGGCCGCATCATCAACTTCGTGTCGCTGAACGCGTTGACCGGCGCGCCCGGGCTCGCGGACTACAACGCCACCAAGGCCGCGATCGCGGCGCTGTCGCGCACCGCGGCCCGCGAGTGGGGCAAGCACAACATTCTGGTGAACTGCATCGCGCCCGGAGCGATCTCGAAGCGCACGCTCGAGTTCTTCGAGCGCAACCCGCAGATGGCGGAGGTCATCCGCGAGCAGCGGCCGCTCGGGCGGCTCGCCGACCCGGAGGAGGATCTCGCACCCGTCGCGGTATTCCTCGCCTCCGACGACGGGCACTTCGTCACCGGGCAGACGTACTTCGTCGACGGCGGCGCGCACCTGACGTAGGCGCGGCCTCGCGCCGGACGCCTGCGTCGACGCCGCGCTCCGGGCGAGCTTCCGCCCCGCCCTCCGCGAGCTTCCGCCCTCGCCCACCCTCGCGCACCCGCCGCAGCGACGGCGTCGGCGGGACGCGCGCTACGGCGTGAAGCGCGACGGCGCGAACGCCTCCACGGAGCGCATGTCCGGCTGCGGCACGCCGTCGGCGCGCAGCGGCAAGAAGCAGACGTGGCTCGCGCCGGCGTCGAGGTGCGCGCGGAAGCGCGCCGCGATCTTCTCCTCGTCGCCCCACGCGACGATCGCGTCGACCAGCCGGTCGCTGCAGCCGTCGGCGAAGTCCTCGTCGGTGTAGCCGAGGTCGCGCAGGTTGTTGGTGTAGTTCGGCAGCGCCGGCACGTAGGTCTTCATGTACTGGCGCGCCGCCGCCCGCGCCTTCTCCGGATCGGTCTCGAGCACGACCGCCTGCGCGACGCACAGCCACTTGTCGGGCCCGAGGATCGTGCGGGCGCGCGCCGTGTGCTCGGGCGGCACGAAGTAGGTGTGGCTGCCCTGGGTCAGCTCGGCCGCGAGCGCGAGCATCTTCGGCCGGATCGCGGCGATCACCGTCGGCGGCGGCTCGGCCGGCCCGACCGCGAGGAAGGGCGCCCGCTGCATCGCCTCGAGGTACTGCCGCATGTACGTGAGCGGCTTGCGGTACGCGTGGCCGCGCACGCCCTCGACGAGCGGCGCATGGCTCACGCCGATGCCGAGCAGGAAGCGTCCGCCCGAGGCCTCGGCGAGCGTCTTCTGCGCCGCGGCCATGGTCATCGCGTCGCGCGCCCAGATGTTGGCGATGCCGGTCGCGAGCGTGATGCGCTCGGTGCGCGCGAGCAGGAAGCCGATGTGCGCGAAGGGCTCGCGCCCGACCGCCTCGGGGAGCCACAGCGCCGGATAGCCGAGCTCCTCGAGACGCCGCACGAACGTCGCCGCCTCCTCGGCGGGCATGGTGTCGAGGAAGAACCACAGGCCGAGCTTGCCGATGTCCATGGGGCGCTCATATCGAGAGCGCGCGACCGTGACCAGACGGCGCGCCACGCGACGTTGACAGCCGAGCGGAGTCCTGCTGCGCGACGTCCCCGCCCCGCTCGTCCACGAGCCGTGGCGCGAGCCGCTGCTGCGCGCGCAGACCGGCTATCCAGCGCCCTGCGTCGACTACGCGGAGCGCCGGGCGCGCGCGCTCGCGCGGCTCGAGAGGGGCACGCGCGGTGCGCGACGCGCGGCCCCGCCGGCGTAGCGGCGCGCGCTCGTCGGCGGAGCAGTCCGCTCGTCAGCGGAGCAGCGCCAGCACCTGCTCGCGCAGCAGGCCGTTCGTCCCGATGCCCGAGCCGCCGTCGATCCGCGTCTCGCCGCTCCAGTCGAAGAACGCGCCGCCCGCCTCCTCGAGGATCGGGATGATCGCGGCGATGTCCCACGGGTTGAGCTTGGGATCGACCATGACGTCCGCGGCGCCGCGCGCGACCAGCGCGTAGCCGTAACAGTCGCCCCAGCCGCGCTGGCGCGCGCTCGCGCGCAGCAGGCGCTCGTAGCCGGGGTAGAAGTCGCCGTAGTGCTCGGGCTTGGCGTCGCTCGTCAGCACCGTCGCCTCGGCGAGCGTCGCGACGCGCGACACCGAGATGCGCTGGTCGTTGCACCACGCGCCGGCGCCGCGCGCCGCGAAGTAGGTCTCGCCGAGCGCCGGGAAGCCCGCCGCGCCGACCACGCAGCGCCCGCCGTCCTCGAGCCCGAGCAGCACGCCGTAGAGCGGCACGCCGCGGATGAAGGACTGCGTGCCGTCGATCGGGTCGATGATCCAGCGCCGCCCGCTGCGCCCCTCGAGCGTGCCGAACTCCTCACCGAGCACGCCGTCGTCGGGGAACGCCTCGGCGAGGGCCGCGCGCAGGCTCTGCTCGGCGCGCCGGTCGGCGATCGTCACCGGCGTGTCGTCGGCCTTGCGCTCGACGGTGAAGTCGCGGCGAAAGTACTCGAGCGTGACGCGTCCCGCCTCCTCGACGGCACGGCGCGCGACCTCGAGCTCGCGTTCGTAGCTTGGCATGGCGCTGAGACGCACATGCGAGGCCGTGCGTCGTCAAGCGGGCCTTCGTTTCTTGCGCTGCGCTTCAGTCGTAGTAGCCGTCGACGTACCAGATCGTCTCGCCGTTCGGCGCGCTGAGATCGCGGAACAGGCGGTAGACGCCGCCGTCGGAGAGCTGCACGTCCCAGTAGTCGCGGCGGCACGGCGTCTCGCTCCACCACTCGGTGTCGATGCGCCACGGGCCGCTCGTCACCACCGCGCGGCCGCCGAGCCCGGGCGCGCGCACGTACGCGATGGCGCCGGCTTCGAGGAAGACCTGCGCCGGACGCGGCGGACGGATCGCGCGCAGCGCGATCGCGGGCGCTCCCTGGGCGTCGTCCGCGTCACCGTTCGTGCGCGTCGCCGCGCGACGCCCGTTCTGCGGCGCGAACGGCAGCACGGTGAACGCGTCCGGACGGTGCCCCGGCGGCGGCACCGGACGCCCGACCTTCCCCACGCCGCACAGCGCGGCGAGACGCGCGAGCGTCGTCGCGAGCTTCTCCGGCGGCGGCCCGGCGGGACGGAACAGGTCGAGCTGGTCGGCGCGCGGCCGGTCCGGGATCGCCGTCACGTGCACCGACTCGATGGCCGCGTGCGGCGGCGCGCTCTCGATCGCCGAGCGCACGAGCATGGTGAGCGTCTTGACGTCGCGGGTCGGCGACAGCACGCCGACGCTGCGGTCGGCGCGGCTGCCGTCCTCGAGCCCGAGGCCGAGCGTCAAGCCGCTGCACGACAGCCCGGACAGCGCGAGCCGTGACACGACGCGGTCGAGCAGCCCGCGCACGACGAACAGCAGCGCCTCGATCGACGCGATGCCGTACTCGAGCCGCGTCCCCTCGGTGAACTCCGGCGAGAGCAGCGTCGGACGCAGCGGCGAGCGGTCGCGTCCCGCGGCGACGTACCACATCCGCGCCGCCGCCGGACCGAGGCGGCTCGCCACCTCGTCGACCGGCATCGCCGCGAAGTCGCCGCAGCGCGTGACGCCGAGGCGCGCGAGGCGCTCGAGCGCGGCGCGAAAGCCGCGGCGCCCGTCGTCGTCCGCGTCGAGAGCGCGAGCGAGCACGTCGAGGGGAAGCGGCGCGAGCCAGGCGGCGTCGCCGTCCGGCGGGACGACGATCGCCTCGCCGCGGCGCATGGCGACGCCGGCCGCGATGCGCGCGGTCGCACGCCGGTCGGCGATGCCGACGCCGGCCGTGAAGCCGACGCGCTCGGCGCGCTGCAGCAGCGCGGCGGCGATGCCGCCCGGCGAGCCGAACAGCCGTGCGACGCCGCCGACGTCGAGCACGATCTCGCCGACGAGCCCCACGCCGACGCTCGAGGCGCGTGGGCGTGCGGCGCCGTGCGCGACGCTCGCCGCGCTCGCCAGGCGGTGCTCGCCGCCGCGCGCGTAGCGCGTCACCCCGCTGCGCGTCGGCGCGCCGCCACCCTCCTCCGCCGTGCCGACCACCTCGACGCACGGCGACACCGAGCGGCCGACGTCGGCGAGCGCGGCACGCGCCGCCTCGAGCGCGTCGACGTCGAGCGGGCGCACCACCAGGTCGGCGTGCCGGATCAGCGCCTGGGCGACCGTCAAGCCGGGCTGCGCCCCGAGCCGCGCGGCTTCCGGTGAGACGTCGATCACCGTCGCGCGCGAGCCGGCGTCGCAGACGACGAGCGGACAGCCGCGCAGCTCGGGCTCGGCGCGCAGCTGCGCCGCGATCGCGAAGCGCGGCACGTACAGGCAGGCGAAGCGGCTCGCCACGTCAAGCAACCTCGAGCAGGACGCGGCGCTCGCTGCCGTGGCCGCCACGGTTGCGGCGCACGAGGACCTGCACGACGAGCCCGTCGAGCAGCGAGGGGGCGCCGCCCGAGCGGTCCCAGAGGACGCGCAGCGGCTCGATCTCGAGCCGCACCGCGGCGGCCGATCCCGCGCTCGGCGGCGTCTCGCCGCGGTGTGCGCGGCGCGGCGCCCGCTGCAGGACGAGCAGCGCGCTGCGCGAGCGCGCCGCGGCGCGCGCGAGCCGGATCCAGGCGTGCAGCGCGTTCGCCGTGCGCGTCCCGGGCGTGCGCTCGCGCACGCCGCGCAGGCGCTCGGTCGCCGCGACCATCGGACGTCGGGGAGGCGCCGCCGCGTCGAGCAGGACGAGCGGGAAGCCGCCCATGGTGAGCAGCGCCTCGGTGGCGGCGAGCGCGGTCGCGAGATCCGGCGGCCGCACCCAGAGCAGGCGCTCGAGGTCGATCCCGGCGGCCGCGGCGCTCGCCGGATCGAAGGCGTCGGGCGCGTCGACCCAGGCCGCGAGGTGCGCCTGCGCGGTGAGGCGGCCGAGGAGGCGGTGGACGAGGCTGGTCGCGCCCGCCGAGCCGTGGGCGACCAGCTCGCTCAGCTGGCCGCGCGGCAGACCGCCGTCGAGGACGGCGTCGAGCTCGGCAAAACCCGTCGGCAGCCGCTCGTCGCGAGCGCCGTGCGCGAGCGCGTCGGCGCGGCGAACGGCACCGGGCAGCGACGCGTTGATCTCGGCGACCAGGCGGGGCGCGACCACGCGCCGATCTTCGCTTTTTGTTCGCCTTCGGGCAAGACGGTAGGCGAAGAGCTACCGCTGCCCGGTCGGCAGCGGGACGGCCGGCCGCGCCGTCCCGCTGCCGGAGCCTCGGACGTCAGTCAGCGGGCGGCGATCACCCCGCAGGCGACGTGGCGCTTGTTGCCCGGCGCGCCGATCACCACCGCCTGCCCGGCGAGCTGATCGGCCTTCACCGCGTCGGTCGACGCCATCAGGATGCCCGAGCCGTCGTCCTTGACCTGCAGCTGCGGCAGCTTGACCAGCTCGGGGCTGCCCTCCGCCTTCGTGCAGTCGGTCTTCACCACGGTGACGTCGAACGGCACCGTCGCCGGGGCGCCGTCGGACGCCGGGCCCGCCTCGCGGTCGCCGAGCGGGAAGCCGTTCACCTGGATCAGGACGTCGACCTTGCCGTCCCCCTGGGTGAACTTCGCCGTCCCCAGGGTCGCCTTCTCGTCGACGCGCCCGACCTCGACCGCCACCGGATGCAGCGTTGCCACCATCGTTCCGCCGCCCGATGGTGATTCCGCCGCGGCCCCCGTCGCGGCGAGAAGCGCGGTGGTCGCCGCGAGCGCAGCGAGCTTGCCCCGGATTGAAGTCGTCGTGGATCGTCGCATCAGCAGCCCTCCTTCGCGCGCCCTGCTACACCAAAACGCCCGCGAAGCCCACAGCGACGCACACCAATTGCGCGTCAACGGTCCATCCGGTATCGAGCGTCGCGTTCCCCGGTAGCTCAGTTGGTAGAGCGATCGGCTGTTAACCGATTGGTCGCTGGTTCGAGTCCGGCCCGGGGAGCCGTTTCTCTCCCGTCACGAACCTGACGGGAGGACCAAGTCAACGGCGGCCCTGAGGAGCGATCCTCGGGGCCGTTGGCGTTTCTGCCCTGCTTTTCCGAGGGTTTGCGTGTCGGCGGGCGTTGCGGGCGTTGGGACAGCGTTCGCGCAGAGAGCGCTGGGGGCGCGCGAGCAGGGCGCGCGGGACGGCGTTCGGGCTCTCTCTGCTGGCCTGCGGGGAGAGAGAAGCCGAGAGCGTTTAACAGCGGAGGGCCTTCGGGCGGGACGGAGGCGCTGACGTTTAACTGGCCACGGCATCCGCGGCTGCAGCGCCCCACGCAAAGGTCGCCACGCGGGACGCCAAAAAGACTCGGACGCGATCCTTCGCGTCGGGATCGAACATCACCACCTTGCTGCCGTCGCTCCCCCTCACGACGTCCAACACCACGCGAACGCGGGGAGCTTCGCGAGCGGGCAGAATGACCAGGTCGCCTGGCTTCACGACGCGCCCGACTTCTCCTAGCTCGTTCGGCGAGGCGCTCGCGACAGCGAACGTCTTAAGTGCCGCCAGGTGAACCCCCACCCAGTGCTCGCCATCAACGCCGAAGCGCGGCGTGCGCGCCACGCTCTCTTCGAGAACGTTCTGCGCGGTCGAGTCATCAACGAGCCATGGGCCAACGGCTGCCAAGAGTTGAACCGCGTACCAATGCTCGTCCTCAAGCCCCTCAAGCCCGCCGCGCTGGGACGCGACGGATATGTCGGTTTCGACGTCCCACGCGAGCCACGTGAGCAGCCCGACGACCATCGACAACTCCGCGAAGCTCTCGCCATCGGCCTCGGCCACGGCACGGGGGGCCAACGCCTCCTCTCCCCACACGACGGCGAGGACAGCCTTCTGAAAGAGGTCCCATTCGTCGGCGCGATCGACGAGCTCGTGGCGCATGCGCTTCCACTCGGGACGTTGCTCGACAAAACGCAGCGTGCGTATGACGCCGAGCACCGCCGCCAACTGCACGATGCCGCGCCGGGCGCGGTCTGGCTCATTGGCCAGCTCGAACTGCCCCACCATGCGCTTGATGAGGCGTCGGATTTTTCTTCGACACGCCTTCGCCAAATCCGCGAAGTCGGGCGATTTGCGCGTCAACTCGCCACCGTCCTCCTCGTCGGCGCCGATCTCTTCCTCCTCGCTTCGCGGACGCTGAGAAGCATTCGTCGGAAGCCCTTCACCAAGTCGGCGCATGAGGGCGTCGAGCAGCACGACGATGTCGCCGCTCGCGAGGCTCCGCATGCGGCGAGACGAGATCTTCCGACCAGCGGCTTCGAGGGCCAATGAGGCAGGCGCCGCAGCGACCTCCTGGTCTGCACCGGCGGCACCGGCCGGGCGCAGTGGCGT